>JBKCCA010000110.1:0-4572 GCA_046305595.1 bacterium | reverse complement strand
CAATGAATTTTACTTATGAATTAAATGAAAAAACTAATTTGAGATTATCTGCTTCTAAAACTGTTTCAAGACCAGAATTTAGAGAGTTAGCACCATTTGAATTCTATGATTTTACTTCTAATAGTTCATTAGCCGGAAATCCGAATTTAAAGAGAAGTGAGAATTATAATTTTGATACAAGAATAGAACATTACCCTAGTTCTGGTGAGGCAATGACTTTCACGTTCTTCTACAAGCATTTTAATAACCCAATTGAGCAAATCGTTAACTCGAGCTCTAATGCAGACTTAAGAAGAATGACTTATGATACTGCTTTAAAAGCTAAATCAACAGGTATCGAAATTGAATTCAGAAAGAAATTAAATTTCATTGCAGCAGGTTCAATATTTGATAACATTACTTTCTTTACTAATGCTGCTTATATCTATTCAGAAGTTGATTTGTTAAATCAAGGAGGAATTAAAAGAGCATTACAAGGTCAATCACCTTATTTGATTAACAGCGGATTGCAATATAACTCTAGCGATAATTTATATAGTGTAAGTTTATTATATAATAGAGTCGGACAAAGAATTGCAACTGTAGGTTTCCAAGGTTACCCAGATATTTATGAGAATGCAAGAAACTTAGTAGATATGCAAATTTCTAAAAAGATAATGAAGCGTAAAGCCGAATTGAAACTTAATATCTCAGATATATTTAATCAACGTCAAGTATTTTATCAGAATATGGATAATAACAAAGCGTTCAATGAATCAACTGATAGAATTATCAATGATGTTAAATTCGGTACTACTATCAGCATAGGTTTCAGTTATAATTTACCATTGTTATAAAATTATTAACTGAGTTTAAATACTAGTGTATTAATTAATCTAAACTTAATACACTAGTTAATCTAAATTAACCTTGTTTGCTTTACTTTGAGTAAAATATTTAACAAACAAACAAAAATGAAAGCTTTAAAATTTTTAGCATTAATGTTAGCCGGTACGGTGGTTTTATCTTCATGTTCAAAAGATGATAATGATGATGATACAATACCTACAACAGGTAACAAAGTTGTATTACAAGGTAATATTACAACTAACACAGTATTAAAAGCAACAGACACTGTAGTATTGAAAGGTTATGTTTACGTAGTAGACGGAGCTAGTATTACATTTGAGGCTGGTACAATTGTAAAGTCAGACGTTACTGAAAAAGGTGCATTAATTATCGAGAGAGGTGCAAAAATTTACGCAAATGGTACTTCAACTAGTCCGGTAGTATTTACTTCAGGTAAAGACGCAGGATCTAGAGCTCCTGGAGATTGGGGTGGTATTATCATATTAGGTAAAGCTACTACTAACAGATCTACAGAGCCTACAATTGAAGGTGGTGTTGGACGTGCTTATGGTGGTACTGACGATAATGATAATTCAGGTTCTATGACTTTTGTTAGAATTGAATATCCAGGTATCGCAGCTCAACCAGGTTCTGAAATCAACGGATTAACTTTTGGTGCTGTAGGTAGTGCAACTGTTATAAATAATATTCAAGTTGTTTATTCAAATGACGATGCTTTTGAATTCTTCGGTGGTACAGTTAACGCTAAGAACTTAATTGCTTACGCAACTGCTGATGATGACTTCGATTTTGATTTCGGTTACAGAGGTAAAATCCAATATGCTATTTCATTCAGAGATCCAGCTTTCGTAGACGGTGGTGATGCTGGAAATGGTATTGAGTGTGATAATGATGGTGCAGCTTCAAGTGCTTTACCTTATACTAAACCAGTTTTATCTAATATTACTTTAGTTGGCCCAAATGGTGCAGCTAACACTGCAGCAAATCATAACTTTGCAAATCGTTGGAGAAGAAATACAAGATTTGAATTACATAACTCTTTATTATTAGGTTATGCAAAAGCAGGTTTCTGTGTTGATGGTGCTGCTACAGCAACAGGTTACAATAGTGGTGAGTCTATGTTTAAAAATAACTTAGTACACGCAATCACTAAACCATATTTAAGCAGAGATAATTCAGTCTTTACTGATTCTACTTTAGCTGTAAAAGCTACTGCTGATGGTAATGTTTTATTAGCTAGTGCAGCTACTGCACAATTAGGTAATATCGCTAATTTAAATGCTCCTAACTTCATGCCTGCTACTGGCTCACCTGCTTTAACTGGTGCAGCATTCACAGGACTTGATGGTTCTTTCTTTACGACAACAACTTTCAGAGGTGCTATGGGTACTACTGACTGGACACAAGGTTGGACAAACTGGAATCCACAGACAAAAGTTTATTAATACTAATATTGTAAATTGAGTTAAAGCCTGGCGAAGAAATTCGTCGGGCTTTTTTATTGTTATTAAGTTACTAAGGAATTAGATTATTGAGTTATTAAGATTTATTATTTACCTAAATAACTTAATTCCTATTTTCTAATAACTATTTTCTTGTAACTAGTTACAAGTTACTAGTTAGTTTATATTCTTGCCAAGCATCTTAATCGTTTCTTCTGGTATTGCTTGAAGATCTAATACCAAAAACCCATCTAATGCATCATTAAATTTAGGGTCTACATTAAATCCTATAATCTTTGCATTTAACTGAATATATTGACGTAATAATACTGGTACTTTATTATGGTTCATTTCTATTTCAGATATTAAACTATCTAGTGACTTAATAGAATTGTTATGCGATTCTAAAAGTTCTGTTTCTAAATCATTTAATTCTGCTTCAAATTTTTTCTTCGGATTTATAAACTTTGCTAACCTATTATCGTAACAATTTTTTCTGATGTATTCAATTATTAAAGTCTTAGAAAGCTTTGTGAAATTATTACTGATACTTACTGGTCCGAACATATATCTATAACTCGGGTTCTTCATGCTAAACATCAATAGCCCTTTCCAAAGCAAAAATAATGGTAATGGTTTTTGCTGATATTCTTTTCTTACAAATGAACGGCCCAACTCTAATCCAGATTTCATTATTGTGTGAAACCCTGTTTTTATTTTAAATAAATTCGAGATATAAAATCCTTTTACTCCATATCTAAAATATATTTCATCTCCTTTACCAACTCTATAGGCACCTACTATTTTTTTTGCTTCTTTATCCCAAATAAATAAATGATTATAATAAAAATCATATTCATCTAAATCTATTTTTTTATTAGTGCCTTCGCCAATCTCTCTAAATGTAATTTCTCTAAGCCGCCCAATTTCATTTATGATATTTGGCATGCTTGCTGCACTAGATAGAAAAACATCGTAGTTTTTCTCAGACATAATGTGCTTGTCTTTTCGTAGGGACTCAATTTCTTTTTCAATTAATTCAGTCGAAGTCTCTGGAATTATTACTTGAGCTCTATTATAAATTTTAAATACATTAGAGCCGAAGAATTTTTTTACTTCAGTACTTGATATGCCAGATCTTAGCGCGTATGTTCTAGCTCTTAAATAAGTTAAAAGTTTTTCTGTCGATGAAAATTGTTTAAGCTCAGTAGGCTGAATTGCTTTACCAATTCTCAGCTTAATCTTGTATCCTTTTTTATTGAATAATTCGGATGGTAGCTTTGCTGTTCGCAGTGTTGGGTGTATGACACCTAATATATTAAATAATAATCCGTTGTTGCCATGAAAATAAATAGGCAATACAGGAACTTTAGCTTTAGAAATTAATTTACCTACCACTGGGTTCCATTGCTTGTCCATCACCCTTTGAGTTTTAGTGTCATATGCTGATACTTCACCTGCGGGGAAAATACCAATCGGACTTCCGGAGTTTAATAATTCAAGGGTGCTTTTAATACCAGAAATACTCGAGTTATTAGAAACATTCTCGAACGGATTTACGGCAATAAAGTATTCACTTAGGTTAGGTATTTTTTTTAAGATAAAATTCGCCATTAATTTAGCATCTGGACGAACCTTTGCTAACATCTTCAATAAGATTAATCCTTCGATACCCCCAAACGGATGGTTTGCAATTGCAATGAATGCACCTTCTTTCGGAATGTTTTTTAAAGTAGACTCATCGTATTCTATTGTAATACCAAGACTATCTAAAATAGCATCAACAAAAGCCAAGCCATCAAGTTCACTATACTTAGAGTATAGTTTATTGACATCATTAATTTTCATCAACTCCATTAATAAAAACGAAAGTCCGGGCATTCGTAATTTATCTAATTTAGTCGCTGACGAAAATTCTTCTTTGCTAATTATATCCAAAACTTTTATTCTAAAATATCTACCCTAAAGTTAAACTATTTAGTTTTTATTTAGCTATATTGTAACAAAAATATTTAGTGATGTGGAGAAAAGTGTTGAGGGAATATTTTGCCTTTCCGAAGAAAGAAAGACAGGGCATATTAGTTTTGTTTATTATATGGTTCGCCATTATTATCTACAAGTGGTTTTCTACCTATAATCATCATTATGATGATTGGCAAATTCAAATTAAAACAGATTCATTTATTGTAGCGTCAGAGAATAAATTATTTGACAAAAATGTAATTAAGGAATCTAGTACAGAATTTAATTTCAATAAATTTTCGAAGAGTATTAGCGAATC
>JBKCCA010000109.1:0-9231 GCA_046305595.1 bacterium | reverse complement strand
GTTGGTAGTAGTTAAATTTTTTCAACCATTCATTTCTTGCAACATTTCTTAAATGAGGTATGCATTCTCTACTGAAATACATTGCAAAAGAATTATGATCTATAATAACTTTCGGAGTAATGTTGTTGAACAGTGTTTCTTCTGATTCGATTTTTTTTACAAGAGTAGCGATGTCTGTTTGAGGGTCATCGAAACATTTACAGAGCAATGAAATTTGATCTGGATTTATAAGTGGTTCATCACCTTGAATATTTATGATAACGTCGCAATCATCAAGCTGTTCAAGTACTTCAGCGCATCTATCAGTTCCGCTTGTATGATCTACGGATGTCATAGTTACTTTAGCGCCGATACTTATTGCGTGATCATAAATTCTCTGATCATCAGTGGCTATAATAACATCTTTTAACAAAGAGCATTTTTTACTTTGTTCGTAAACTCTTTGAATCATTGTTTTACCTGCTAAGTCTATTAATGGCTTTCCCGGAAATCGGGTAGAAGCATAACGAGCAGGTATAACACCGTAGATGTTCATTTATTTTTTTGATTTACGCGGTGAGAATAAACTGAATAATTCTGCATCTATCTTATTGATGATTTCGCCTAAGTCTTCAGGTTTATCAGCAAAATTAATACGATCTACATTAATGGTTAATAGTTTCCCTTCTTTATATCCATCGATCCAGTTTTCATATCTCTCATTTAATTTCGATAGATAATCTAATCTTATGCCCGACTCATATTCTCTACCTCTTCTTTGAATTTGATTAACTAGAGTAGGTACAGAAGCTTTTAGGTAAATCAATAAATCTGGTGGTTTGATAAATTCTTTTACCGATTCAAAAACGCTTAAATAATTTTGGTAATCACGTGACGACATTAAGCCCATGTCATGCAAATTAGCAGCAAAGATGTATGCATCTTCATAGATGGTACGATCTTGAACAATATCTTTAGTGCCTCTTTGAATTTCTACAATTTGTTTAAATCGAGAATTCAAAAAATAGATTTGAAGGTTAAATGCCCAACGCTTCATGTCTTGATAGAAGTCTTCAAGATATGGGTTTTCATCAACGGCTTCGTATTGCGCTTCCCAATTATAATGTTTAGATAGTAATTCTGTTAATGTTGTTTTCCCGGCTCCGATATTACCTACAATTGCTATATGCATAATGCTTTTTATTTAAAAACGAATATAAAAGATTTTTTTAAATGCTAGAAACTTCTAAAACCTATAATTTCACGAACTTCTTTAATTGTTTTAGATGCACTTTCCCTAGCTTTTTCTGCACCCATATTTGCTACTTTTTTCAAATAGTCTTTGTCACCTTCAATTTCTTCAATCCTATTTCTGATAGGTTCTAAGAACTGAATAGTGTCTTCAGCTAATTGTTTTTTCATATCACCGTAACGAATTTCACATTTATTATACAATGAATTGAAATGATCGTAAGTATCTGCGGATGATACCGCCTTCATAATGTCGAATATATTTTGAATGATGTCTGGCTTAGCTTGATTCATCTCTGTCGGACCTGAATCTGTTACCGCCTTCATTACTTTTTTACGTATCACCTCTGCTGAATCACCTAAATACACTGCATTGTTTTCTCCTTCTGACTTTCCCATCTTACCCTTACCATCTAGTCCGGGTATCTTCACTAACTCCGTTCCAAAATTAAACGCAGTTGCTTCAGGGAAATATTCAACATTATACATTCTGTTGAACCTATTTCCAAAAGTTCTTGTCATCTCTAAATGCTGCTCTTGATCTTTACCTACTGGTACCTTCAATCCTTTGTGAATCAAAATATCAGCAGCCATTAATACAGGGTATGTTAATAATCCCGCATTTACATTATCAGGGTTAGCTCTAACTTTATCTTTAAATGATGTTGCTCTTTCAAGTTCCCCTAAATAAGCATTCATGTTAAGCAATAAATATAGTTCTGTTACCTCTGGTACATCAGACTGTACATAGATTGTTGATTTCTCAGGGTCTATGCCAGCAGCCAAATATTCGACTAATACTCTTCGAACATTACCATGTAAATTTTCTGGAGTGGGGTGTGTAGTTAATGAATGAAAATCGGCAATGAAAAAGAAGCAATTGTATGCTTCCTGCATTTTAATGAAATTCTTAACTGCACCAAAATAGTTTCCAAGGTGTAAATTACCTGTCGATCTTATTCCGCTTACTACTGTTTCCATAGGCCGAAAATAGTAAAAATAATAGTACTTTTGGCGCATGAAATTGATATTGCAAAAAATCCATTTTTTCTGGTATATGTTCATGGTTGCATTGACTTTTTATATCATGTACCCTTTATTCTATTACAATACTAGAAAAGCATCAAGATACCACAGAGTAGCAAAACTTCGTAAAATTTGGTGTGATTGGGGTTTCATTTTAGGCTTTTATAGTTACAAGGTTGAATACGAAGCAGATGTAGACTATAATAAACCTATGATCATTGTTGCAAATCATACTTCTTATTTAGATACTCCATTGATTTGTACCGTCATTGCAGGTAATTATCATTTCATGGGTAAAGTTGAATTGTTAAAGAACCCAGTATTAAGATTGTTCTTTCAAACTATAGATGTACCAGTTGATCGCTCTAATAGAATTGCTAGTTACAGAGCTTTGAAAAGGGTAGAGGAGAATATAAAAAGCGGATTAAGTTTAATATTATATCCAGAAGGTACTATGTCTAAAAATCCACCTGTGATGGGTGATTTTAAAGCGGGTGCATTTAAATTGGCAGTTGATACAAAAGTGCCTATATTACCTATAAGTTTTTTGAATAATTATAAGTTGATGAAGGGGAGCGGACTTAAATTCGGATCAAAGCCGGGAATAATGAGAGTCTTTGTTCATAAGCCAATTGAAACTAAAGATCTATCAACAGCAGAAGATTTAGAAAATTTAAGTAAAAAGATTTTCGAAACATTAAATAGTAAATTATAACATCATGAAAATAGATAAAGATTTAGTTGATAAAATTGCTCATTTAGCGAGATTAGAATTTGATGATCAGCAAAAAGTTAAAATTGAACAAGATCTAAATAATATTTTAAGTTTCATGGAGTCATTAAATGAGTTAGACACTTCAAATGTTGAACCTTTGATTTACATGACTGAAGAAAAGAATGTATTTAGAAAAGATGAGCAAAAGCAAGAAGTTTCTCATGAAGAGGCATTGAAAAATGCACCAAAGAAAGATTCTGATTACTTCAGAGTGCCTAAAGTTATTGAACAAAAATCGTAATTAAATAATTACACAAAAACCAATTTCTAATCAATAAAATAAATTAATTTCATACCCAATGATGAACAAAGAAGAATTAATTAGGTTAGAGAATATTGGTAAAAGGTATGAGATTGGTGCCGAGGTTATCAATGCATTACAAGGTGTAAATCTTAGCATATACAAAGGCGAGTTTGTAGCCTTAATGGGTCCATCTGGTTCTGGTAAATCAACCTTAATGAATATTATCGGATGTTTAGATACACCCAGCTTTGGTACCTATATTTTAAATGGTACTAATGTAAGTGAACGTGATGATGATGAGCTAGCAGAAATTAGAAATAAAGAAATCGGATTCGTTTTTCAAACATTTAATCTATTACCTCGTTCTACCTCTTTAGATAATGTAGCATTACCATTGGTATATGCTGGTTTTAGTAAAGCTGAAAGAGATAAAAAGGCTAAAGAGTCATTAGAGAACGTAGGTTTAGGTAATAGAATGAGTCATAAGCCGAATGAATTGTCGGGCGGACAAAGACAAAGGGTTGCAGTAGCAAGGGCTTTAGTGAATAATCCTTCAATCATTTTAGCCGATGAGCCTACAGGGAATTTAGATACTAAAACTTCTATTGAAATTATGGGTTTGTTAGAAAATATTCATGAGAAGGGTAATACCATTATTTTGGTTACGCACGAAGAAGATATTGCAAAACATGCTCATAGAATAGTAAGAATGCGAGATGGAGGAGTAGAGAGTGATGAAATGAATAATCAAATAACTAGAGTTAGCGAAAGAATATAAGAATGAAAATATATACTAAAACTGGAGATCAGGGATTAACAAGTTTAATTGGTGGGGTAAGAGTTCCTAAAAATCATATTAGAATTGAGGCTTATGGTACTGTAGATGAATTGAATTCATACATCGGATTAATAAGAGATCAACAAATACAAGAAGAGCATAAAGAGAATCTTAAAGAGATACAAGATAGATTATTTACTATTGGTTCATCTCTTGCTTCTGATCCAGAGAAATCAAAAATGAAGATTCCTGATTTATATGAGGAAGATATTGTTTTTTTAGAAAATCAGATGGACAAGATGACTGAAGCCTTGCCAGAGTTAAGAAATTTTATTTTACCAGGCGGACATTCTACTGTCTCATATTGCCATTTAGCAAGAGTGGTATGTCGTCGTGCTGAGCGTATTACGGTACATTTATCAGAGGTGTCGTTTGTAGATGAAATGGCCATTCGTTATTTAAACAGGTTGTCAGATTATTTATTCACACTTTCTAGAAAAATAGCTCAAGATTTGGGTGTAGAGGAATATAAATGGATTCCGAGAGTAAACTTATAAACAGCTATTTGATTTTATCTATTTTATTATAGATTTGCGGAAAAATCATACATAATAACAAAAATTAAGACTATGTATTGGACACTAGAATTAGCATCTCATTTAGAAGATGCACCATGGCCGGCAACTAAAGATGAGTTAATAGATTACGCAATTCGTTCAGGTGCTCCTGTTGAAGTAATCGAAAACCTACAAGCATTGGAAGATGATGGAGAGCCATACGAGAATATCGAAGAAATTTGGCCTGATTACCCGACTAAAGATGATTTCTTTTTTAATGAGGATGAATACTAAATAAGATGTAAGATGTAGGATGTAAAATGTAGAATGTAGAATTAATTTTACATCCTACATCTTACATCTTACATTTTTAATAGTGTTTCAGCTATCGCCAAATCCTCTGCATAAGTGATCTTAATATTAGATTGCTTACCTTCTACTAGATGAATTTTAATTCCTAGTTTTTCTACAACAGATGCATCATCTGTGAATTCATTCCTGAACTCTTCTTTGTAAGCTTTGTCGAGTATATTTTTTTCGAAAATTTGCGGTGTTTGAACGATGAAATAATCACTACGTGGTACTGAGTAGCTATTGTCATTTTCAACTTTTCTTAATGAATCTTTTGAGGGTACGACGACTACTGCATTACCATTTTTATCTGCACAATCGAATGCTTTATTGATAGTTTCAATATCGATCAATGGTCTTACAGCATCGTGTATTGCTACTAAAGCGTTTTCTGAAATAGATTTCAATCCGTTTTTCACAGACTCAAATCTATTTCTTCCGCCTTTAATTAACGTATGTGGAATTTCTAAAGAATGTTGTTTACATAGTGATTTCCAATGATCGTGGTAATCAACATTTAATACTACTATTAATTCACAGCCTGACTGATAAAATTTCTCTAAGGTATGCATCATTACAGGCTTGTTAGCTAGTAACATAAACTGTTTTGGTAAATCTGCACCCATGCGAGTACCAGTACCTCCTGCAACAACAATAGCAACCTTTTTTAACATATTAGAGAATTAACATCGCATCGCCATAACTATAGAAACGATATTTTTCTTTTACTGCAATTTTGTATGCTTCCATAACGAAATCATAACCTCCAAATGCTGCAACCATCATCAATAATGTTGACTCAGGTGTATGGAAGTTAGTTACCATACAATTGGCAATACTGAAATCGTATGGAGGGAAGATGAACTTGCTTGTCCAGTCATTCGCTGGCTTCAATGTCCTATTAGCTGAAACTGATGATTCAATAGATCTCATACTTGTTGTACCAACAGCACAAACTTTTTTCTTATTCACGTTTGCATTATTAACTATTTGAGCAGCTTTCTCAGTTATAATAAATTGCTCAGAATCCATCTTATGTTTTGTTAGATCTTCAACTTCTACTGATCTAAAAGTACCTAAGCCAACATGTAAAGTGATTTCAGCAAAGTCTACACCTTTTAATTCTAAACGCTTGTATAATTCACGACTAAAGTGTAAGCCAGCTGTTGGTGCAGCTACTGCGCCTTCTTCTTTAGCGAATATAGTTTGATATCTTTCTTTGTCTTCAGCAGTTGCTTTTCTTTTGATGTATTTTGGTAGTGGAGTTTCACCTAAAATTTCAATCGCCTTTCTAAACTCTTCATCAGTACCATCAAATAAAAATCTAATTGTACGTCCGCGTGATGTAGTATTATCAACAACTTCAGCAATTAATAAATCATCATCACCAAAGTATAATTTGTTACCAACTCTAATTTTTCTAGCGGGGTCTACCAATACATCCCATAAACGCATCTCATGATTTAATTCTCTTAACAAGAAAACTTCTATTTGAGCACCAGTTTTTTCTTTATTACCGTACATTCTTGCCGGAAACACTTTGGTATTATTCAATATCATCACATCTCCATCGTCAAAGTATTCTAATAAATCTTTGAAAACTCTATGCTCGATTTTTCCAGTCTTTCTATCTAAAACCATTAGTCTCGACTCGTCACGTTGTTTTGCTGGAGTAGAGGCAACAAGAGATTCTGGTAAATTGAAGTTGAATTGTGATAGTTTCATATATAATTTTTGCTATTTATCGATTTTTTATAAGTTGGCGAATTTAACAATATATTTCGTTTATTGGAAATGCTGTATATATAGTAAAATATAATAGATTTGTTATATGCTGTTTTTTAAGTTGTTTCGAGAATCTATATTATTTGCAATTAATGCATTAGTTGTTAATAAGGTACGTACAATTCTCTCATTATTAGGTATTTCTATAGGTATTTTTACAATAATCACTGTATTTACCATCATTGACTCTTTAGAGAGAAATGTTCAAAATTCTGTACAAAAATTAGGTAACGATGTGGTTTATGTTCAAAAATGGCCATGGGCATTCGGCAGCGATTATGCTTGGTGGAAATATTTCAATAGACCTACAGCTAGTTACAAAGATTATGAGAATCTATCAAAAAGAGTAAATGCTAATTCGGTAAAAGCATTGTGTTTTCAAATGGATATTAACGGTAAAACTGTTAAATACAATAATAATAATGTCGAAAATGCTACCATTTCTTGTGCATCTCATGAATTTGCTGATGTTCGACTATTGGAATTTACTCAAGGTAGATACTTTAGTAATACTGAATCTCGTGCCGGTAGAAATGTAGCCATTATCGGTGCTAATATTGCTGAAGCTTTGTTCGGTGAATCTGACCCAGTTGGTAGAGAAATTAAGGCACTAGGTAGAAAAATTAAAGTGATCGGAGTGGTTCAACGTGAAGGTGAAGATATTTTAAATAACAGTATGGATGATGTAATGTTGATACCTATCAATTTCGCCCGCAACTTAGTAGATGCTCGTAGCGATCGCTATAATCCGCGTATTATCGTAAAAGCTGCAGATGGAATTACCCTAGATGAACTTAATGATGAATTAAAAAATCATATGCGCTCTATTAGAAGAATCTCTCCAAGAGAAGAAGATAATTTCGCCCTAAATCAATCTAGTATTTTATCAAATCAAACTCAATCTTTGTTCGGTGCTATTGGTGTTGCCGGTTGGTTTATTGGTGGTTTTTCTATACTTGTAGGCGGATTTGGTATTGCAAATATCATGTTCGTTTCTGTAAAAGAAAGAACGAATCAAATTGGAATACAGAAATCTTTAGGAGCTAAAAAATATTTTATTTTACTTCAGTTTTTATTTGAAGCGATAGTGTTGTGTATAATGGGCGGACTCATCGGATTGTTAATGGTGTTCTTAGTGACCATTGCTGCAAATTTATTTGGCTTTACACTTTTCTTGTCATTATACAATATAGTGTTAGGAATAGGGGTGTCGGTGTTAATCGGATTAATATCGGGTTATTTGCCTGCTCAATCTGCAGCAAACCTAGACCCAGTTGTAGCAATAAGAGCTAAATAATTAAAAGTATTGATGTATACCTGCAACTAATCCTCCGTCATCAAATTTCGGAGTGCTCATGCCATAATCTATTCTGAAAACTATACCATGTAATGGCTCTGCATATACTCTGAAACCGAGTCCTGAATAATTATGCCCCGGACTATAATCATTAAAGGTTACAAACTGAACGATGCCTAATGGGTGTGTATATATTGTTTGACGATTTTCAAGATTTAAAACTATTTCATAATTACTTCTATAACGTTTAAATCCAATTCCTCGAATATTGGTGTTATCATCTAAAACAAATTGGTCAAATAATGCTGATTCACCAATACCTAAACGTAATCGAGCAGCTATGTTTGACTTATCTGTTATAATAGTATATACTCTGAACTCTGTTTGGAGTCTCCATGAGTCGCCATATAAAATATTTTTTTGAACGCTTGGATTTATATGGGTATAATTTAAATCTAAATAAACTCCTTTTTGAGTCACTCTAGTTAAATTAATAAATGTATATCTATAGTTCAGCCTATACATTCCTCTAGTATGTGTGGCAATTCTAGGGTAAGTATTATCTAAATTATATATAAAATGTGGTTCTATTCTTTCATGTTGTATTCCTCCACCAGCTCTAAAAAATGATCGTATACTAAAATCATATCTCCACAAAAATGAAGCTGTATATAAATCGTATTTGTATTCATTTTTAGTATCATCCTTCCAAATAGGCTCTAAACTTCCTTGTCTTAATATATCTACTGAAAGTCCATTTCTTTTACCTAATAAAAACGGATAATCACCATTTAGTCCGAAACTTATCGCACCAAATTGTCTAACAAATATGGTCGTTGTACCTGATCTGCCGAAAGTATTAAAATCTATAAACCCTACTTGATATCTAATGAAGTCTTTAGTTAAACCAAAATCGGCCATCGGAAACATTGAATATGTTTCTTTGATGATGAAATGCAATTCTACATTTTGACTGTCAATGTTCATTAATGTAAATCGAACACTCTCAAAATGCCTTAAATTATAAATCTCTTGAACGTCTTTATTGATCTTTACTGAATCTACTTTTTCACCAACTTTTGTGTGAACTATATAATCTCTTAAATAAGAGTATTTAGTTCTCTTAAGTCCGATGAAACGGATACTAGTAATCGTTTGAGCAGATGCAAATTCAATACTGAATAGAAA
>JBKCCA010000108.1:0-1884 GCA_046305595.1 bacterium | reverse complement strand
GCTTTTTTTATTTATGACTTTTCTCATTTTTTTATTCTTTTGCTAGCCGCACCTTTGTTGTATGAAAGCACTAGCTCCTTTAATTCGCAAATACAACAGACCTATACCTCGTTATACTTCTTACCCTACCGTACCCTTTTGGTCTAATACTCCAAATCAAGATGAATGGAAATCACATATCAAAAATGCTTTCCAAAAATCAAATGATAAAGAGGGCATTAGCATTTATGTACATCTGCCTTTCTGTGAAAGTTTATGTACTTACTGCGGATGTAATACTAGAATTACTGTAAATCATAAAGTTGAATCACCATATATCGAAGCTCTTAAAAAAGAATTCGATTTATACCTTGAATTATTTGATGAGAAACCTATTATCTCTGAATTACATTTAGGCGGTGGCACCCCGACTTTTTTTAGTGCCGATCATCTCAATGATTTAATAAGTTATTTCTTTCAGCATTCTGAAATTTCAGAAAATGCTAATATGAGTTTTGAAGCTCACCCTGCAAATACTTCATACGAACATTTAGAAACTTTACACAGACTCGGCTTCAAACGTTTGAGTTTAGGCATACAAGATTTCGATCCGCATGTGCAAACTTTAATCAGCCGACATCAAACAGTTGAGCAAGTTGAAAAAGTTGTTTTGCTAGCTCGATCAATTGGATATGAGAGTATTAATTTTGATTTGATCTATGGCTTGCCTGATCAAACTATCGATAGCGTGAAGAATACTGTTTACGAAGTCATCCGCCTAAAACCTGAACGTATTGCTTTTTATTCTTATGCTCATGTGCCTTGGTTAAAACCAGGGCAGCGTAAATACGATGAATCTAACCTACCATCCGGCAACGAAAAATTTAAACTCTATGAAGAGGGTAGGGAGATGCTCGAATCGGCAGGCTATCATGAAATTGGTATGGATCATTTTGCATTGAAAAATGATTCATTATTTACTTCGATGTATAGAGGTAATATGCATAGAAATTTCATGGGTTATACAGAGCGACATACGCAATTGATGATCGGACTCGGCGTGTCATCGATAAGTGATACCTATACTTGCTTTGCACAAAATGAAAAGAAGTTAGAAGACTATTACAAACGATTAGATGCAAATGAATTTCCGTTTTTTAAAGGGCATCAATTATCAGAAGATGATATGCTTAGACGACAATTGATTTTAGATTTAATGTGCCGTCAAAGAGCTGAATTGAAAGCTGAGATTTTGAATTCTGGCTCAATTACTTTACTTGATGAAATGATGTCAGATAACATGGTGGCTATTGTCGACAATCAATTAGAAATTACTAATACTGGCAAGGCTTTGCTAAGAAATTGTTGTTCGATTTATGATGCTTATCTAAACAATGAACTGAAGTCAAGCAATATGTTTAGTATGGCAGTTTAAAATTATGAAAAAAAACTGCCAACCAAACTCTTACTTAATGAGCTTCTTGCTTTCAAACAACACTGTGCTTGAGTGTATCTTTACTAGATAAATTCCTTTCGCCCAATCGTTATGATTGATACTAATTTCTTGTTGATTCGCTGATAAATTTTCTGAATGAATTAACTGTCCGTTGATGTTTATAACCTCTACTTTTAAATTTTCATTCATCAACTCATCTAATCTTACTAAAATATTTTCGCCTGATTGACTAATGCTAAAACGCTTTACAATTTTATTATTTAATCCGACGCTTGTTTCATAAGCCAGGATGGTGCTATCGATCCAGTTACGGTACGCCGATACCCTTGTATATACACCCGGATGTAAACCTGTACTGTAATTACCCATTCCAAAACTTACGATACCAATTTGAATTTTATTACCTGCACTATCAGTCGCGAATAAAGGTCCGCCACTATCACCAGCCG
>JBKCCA010000107.1:0-1240 GCA_046305595.1 bacterium | reverse complement strand
CAGGTACAATTGGATCAGATCAAACTATCTGTTCAGGTGCAACACCATCGGCCTTTACCTCAAGTGCATCAGCAAGTGGTGGTACAGGAACGATCAGTTATCAGTGGCAATCATCAACGACATCAACAAGTGCAGGCTTTGCAAACGTAGCAAGTGCAACATCAACAACGTATGCACCATCAGCTTTAACACAAACAACATATTATAGAAGAAGAGCCGTAACATCAGGTAATGATACAGCATATACAAGTGCATTAACGGTAACGGTAAATGCAACAACAGTAGGAGGAAGTGTAGCAGGCGGAGCAACCGTATGTACAGGAACTAACTCAACAGCTTTAACTTTATCAGGTCATACAGGAACAATCGTAAGATGGCAGTCAGCAACGAATGCAGGCTTTACAACAGGCTTGACCAATATTGCAAGTACATCAGGACTTACAAGTTATACAGCGACGAACTTAACAGCTACAACATATTATAGAGCAGTTCTTAAATCAGGCGTATGTGATACAGCATTCTCAAGTGGAGCAACAGTTACAGTAGATCCAGCATCAGTAGGAGGAAGTATCTCAGGCGGAGCAAGCGTATGTTCAGGCACCAACTCAACAGCCTTAACCTTATCAGGTCATACAGGAACAATTGTAAGATGGCAGTCGGCAACGAATGCTGGTTTTACAACAGGCTTGACAAATATTGCAAGTACAAATGGACTTACAAGTTATACAGCAACAAATTTAACAGCTACAACATACTATAGAGCAGTTCTTAAATCAGGCGTATGTGATACAGCATTCTCAAGTGGCGCAACGGTAACGGTAAATCCTTTGCCAGCTACACCAACATCAGGAGTGAACGGAGCAAGAACAGGCACAGGTACAGTAGGTATCAGTGCAAGTGTAGGATCAGGAGAGACGATTGATTGGTATGCAGATGCAACAGGAGGCAGTGTGTTATCAGGAGGAACAGGAACAACTAGCTTTACTACTCCAAGTATAAGTACAACTACTACGTATTATGCGCAAGCAAGAAATACAACAACAGGTTGTATCTCATCAGCAAGATTAGCAGTAATAGCTACAATCAATAGCGCATTAAGTGCAGGTACAATTGGATCAGATCAAACTATCTGTTCAGGTGCAACACCATCGGCCTTTACTTCAAGTGCATCAGCAAGTGGTGGTACAGGAACGATCAGTTATCAGTGGCAATCATCAACGACATCAACAAGTGCAGGCTT
>JBKCCA010000106.1:0-1122 GCA_046305595.1 bacterium | reverse complement strand
AGATTTTGATGTGTATGAATCTAATGCTTGAAGAATGAAAGTACAATAGTAGTCTTGATCAGCTGTTTCTTTTATAGAAAATGTTAAATCTATTACAATATCAGGTCTTGCGATAGATTTTAACCTATCTAGATCTGACATTATTATTCTTTCTCCACTTTTATTAACTCTAGCATTATTCTGCGCCTCATCCATTTTAAGTGCATTTATTTTTGCACCTAAATCAACTAAATTAAATCCATAAGAAGAGAAGGACTCGTTAATGCTTACAATAGCTAATTTTATATCTTCAACTTGAACAGCTTTTTCATAATCTGGAACATTTATTGTTTCTCCATTGATTGTAACTGATTTCGTACAACCATATGTTTCACATAATTTTGAACTAGGTATTACCATAATTGAAGGTAATTTATTTTTATTTTGAGCAAGTGCTGTTAATTGACTAAATAAAAATATACCTAACAATATATAATATAATTTTATAAAATTTTTCATCTGTTATAATTAAATTTACATTCCCAACGAATTTGTTAAAGAATTTGCCATTCCTTTTGATATCATATACTGATGTAAAGCTTTGTATTGAACTTGTACTTTTACACCAACTTTGATATCACCATTTTCTAATCTTCTTCTATCTTCTGATTTGATAGTAGCATTACTTGTTTGCATAACATAATCTTGGTATTTACCAGATATGAAGAAATCGTCAAAAAAATCCTTTTTCTCATTGTAGGAATACTTAGATATTGCAGGTTGTGGTTGGCCATCACACACAACTGTCTTAAATAAAAATGCATGTACAGCCATCATGTTACTTGATTTCATGGCTGTTTCGGCATTTCTACCAGTTGTGAACACCTTTATCACTTTTGTACCTTGTGTTCCTATATCATTACAAGAAAATTCGTAATTAAATTGCAATTGCTTTGTAGAGCAGAATTGAAATAAAATTGATATTAATGCTATAAATAATATTTTATTTTTCATATTCGTTATATTAAAATTCATATCTAACTGTAAAATCAAACATTAATCCGTTTAATGTATTAGGCTTTTTGTCTAATACATTCTTGTATATCTCTGATAAAATAGTTTGATCAGTAATTTCAGAATTAA
>JBKCCA010000105.1:0-2048 GCA_046305595.1 bacterium | reverse complement strand
GTAAGAAACAGACCATTATATATAATCAGAGAAAGTAATATAGATGATAAATAATACTCAATTAAAAACTTTTCTTTTAAATAGCGAAGCAAAAGATTTAAAAGGATTAGCAAAAATCAAAACAGTTTACAGACCATATATTTGTCCGTTTGATGATATATTAAATTCATTACCCAATAATTTAAGCTTATTTGATGTAGGTTGTGGTTCAGGTTCTTTCTTGTCAATTATTAATGAATTTAAAAGCCCATCTAAACTAGCAGGAGTTGAAATATCAAAAGATTTAGTAGAAAATGCAAAATCATTATTCAAGTCAAAAAACATACAAACTGACATATACAAATACGATGGAACTAATATACCCGAACAATTAAATGAGTACGATTATGTAAGTATGATTGATGTATTTCATCATATACCACCAGCAGTTCAAGATGCTTTCATGCTTCAATTGTTTCAAAAAATGAAGTCAAACTCTACATTAATCTTTAAAGACATAGATAAGTCATCTATCTTCGTATTATTTAATAAACTACATGATCTATTATTATCAAGCGAGATAGGTAATGAAATAAGTGTAAATAGTGCAAGTGATTTGTTGAAAAAGGCTGGATTTACAATTGAGTCTGTTAGTACTAGACAAATGCTAGTTTACCCTCATTATACTATAATTGCTAAGAAACTATAATTTAGTCAGAGTATTCCCTTTAACTAAAAATGCATTATTTGATATTTTAAAAATGGGCATGTCTGTCAAGGAATCGCTATAGCTAGAATCTATAACAAATTCTTGATTTTGCATATAATGATTTAAACGGTTTAATTTTTCTTGACCTTTACAATTTTCTCCTACTATATAATATTTTGAATCTTTATATTCTAGTTTTGTTCCAATTAACTCAATTTTCAATTTTTCACAAATATACCTTAGATATAACTCAGGTGAAGCACTGATACAGATTGTACGATTAGAATTTTCAATAGTGTTTATTATTTGCTGGTTGAAGTTTGATGGAAATTCTTTATTCCAGAATTCAACTGATAAATCATAAAATTGATTTTCATTAATTCCATTAGCAAAACTCAAAAACATCTCTTTGTAAACTTTAGTATTAATAAGTTTAAAGCTATATAGCAGAAATGCTAACACTTGTTTAAATACATTAATTATTTGCAGTGGTCTTTTTTTGTAAATAAACAGACAAAACCTGATAAGCGAATCGTGCTTATATAATGTTTCATCAAAGTCAATAATATTTAATCTATTTGACATATAAACAGAATGCTACAAAAACTATCCAGCTTAATAATGCTATTTGTATTGGTCTATCTTTATAAATCAATGTTGTTGGGTCTCCTTCTTTTTTATAAATATCAATTTCTGTTAATTGTATAAATCGTAGAATACCATACACTACAAACACAACCGAATACTTTAAGTAGTCATTACCTACCTTAGCAATAACTGCATCATCTATTGAATAAAAAAGATATCCCAAAATAGTAATAGAAGCACTTGAAAATATGAACTTGTCTAATAATGAATTTGTATAATATTTCAATACAGCTCTATGATTTACCGAATCTTCTGACAAAGAATTCAATTCACCCTTGCGCTTAATAAAAGCAAGCATTAATGCTAAGAAAAATGTTACGATTAATATAAAATCTGATGGAACTACATTAATTGCGATACAACCTGCAATAATTCTCAATTCGAATCCAATAGAGATGCTTATACAATCTATAATACTAATGTTTTTCAGAAAATAAGCATATGAAATATTTAGTAGTATATATGAAGCGATAATTGAAATCAAATAGGGGATGTTTAAGTATAATAATATACCAATTGAAGTAAATAATAAGAACGATGCAATTAAATAAGCATTTCTTACTGATAATTTGCCAGATGGTATAGGTCTTAGTTTTTTACGAGGATGTAATTTATCTTTTTCTTTATCTGAAATATCGTTGATAATATAGATAAATGATGCAGCTAATGAAAAGCTTAGAAATGTAAATACTGTATATGAGATGTCTTTATC
>JBKCCA010000104.1:0-2841 GCA_046305595.1 bacterium | reverse complement strand
AAAATAATGAAATCTGATCCTCGTAGAGTTGGTGAGATTCAAGTTGCAGTCAATTTCCCAGAGGGGTCAAATTTCAACGAAAAAGAACGTAAAATTATTGAGCATGCCGCTAAAACTTGCCCCGTAGCACAAAGTTTACACCCAGATTTAATTCAAAGCTGGATGTTCAATTATTAACTTACTTAGAAAGTACTTCTATTACTTCTTCGACAGATATGTCAGAATGTGATGCATCTAATATGCACTCTCCATTACGTATTAAGATAAGTTGTGGAGACTCATGATGTACATGAAATTGATCCGCTACTTGATTTGAAAGATTTCTATTATTTAGGATGTCAAGAAAATAGCAGTCGATATCTTGTTCTTCTTTCCAATCACGCTCAAAAAACTTGAGTGCCATTTTACTGATAGAACAGCGAGTACTATGTTTGAATATAAGAGAGGCTTTCTCTTTATTTTTAATTTCGGAAATTTGTTCAGATTGATTTAACTCGATCCAGTTCATTTGATTATCTCCAAACGCCTCTGTTATTACCTCTGAATTTGTAGCTATCAGCTACACCAGGGCAACCTTGACGTGAAGAACATGATGAGATACCGATCATTACAAATGCTCCTAAAATGATAGCTGCGATTAATTTTTTCATTGTTATATTATTTAACACAAAGTTATTTAAATAAATCTAATTAAAAAAGGGAACGCATTTGAGCCATTTTTATTGCAGTAATACCTGCCTCAATACCTTTATTTCCATGTTTACCGCCTGAGCGATCTTTTGCTTGTTCCAAGTTATCTGTTGTTAAAACTCCGAAAATAACTGGTATTTGAGTTTTAATACTCACATTACTGACACCATTAGCAACTGCGTTGCAAATAAAATCGAAGTGCCTAGTCTCACCTTGTATCACACATCCTAAGGTAATAATAGCATCAAACTTACTCGACTCAGCAAGTAATATAGCACCCGATGTCAATTCAAATGTACCGGGTACTCTAAATACTTCTATGTTTTTTTCTTCTGCACCATTTTCAATTAATGAATCAACAGCACCAGCTAATAATGCAGATGTAATCTCTGCATTCCATTCTGCAACTACTATACCAAATCGGTATGGCTTAGCAGAAGGTACTGTCGTATGACTGAAGTCTGAAAGGTTTTTTAAGGCAGAAGACATGAATGATTAAAGTTTTGCTGATGCTCTAGCAATAAATTTATCAATATCTTTTGCTTCAGATGACTCTATGTATTCAGTTTTGATCTTAGTGTAAGTTTCAACTGCCTTTTTAGCATCACCATTGTTCTCATACGCCATACCTAACTTCATTAAAATGATAGGAGCAGTGAACTCATCTTTCGATTTTGCTGCTGCTTTTTTGTAGTATGAAATAGCTTCTTCTAAATTATTTAATTCTAAATAAGCATCTGCTACACCAGATAATGCTAATGCTGATAATACTTCATCAGTACTGCTGAATTCTGATAATGATTCTGCTGCTTGTTCGTATTGACCTTTACGTAAATAGGCAAATCCTAAATAATACTTAGCTAAGTTACCAGCTTTTGTACTTCCGTATTCATCAACAATTTCTTGGAAACCAGGGAAATTACCATCTCCATTGATTGCCTTGTCTAATGAATCTTGCTCAAAATAGCGCTCTGCCATGAACATTTGCTCTGCTGCTTCTTTCTCTCTTGGTACCATTATAAATGTTTGATATCCAAAATAGATAAGCACTAATGCAACTATAGTTCCACCAATAATTAGTAAACTTTTTCTGTTTTCAGTTACAAAGCCTTCTGCTTTTGAGAATTGCTCTCCTAATCCGTTGTTTTCCTGTTCTATTGACATGTTATATAAATCCTAAGGTTTGCAAAAATACAGTTTTCAGGCAGAGATGCAAGTAATTATGCTTTTATAAGAAAATTAGTTGAATTAGGTATATTTGTCCACCATAAATGCATCTTTCTCAACTATCATTCATCAATTTTAAGAACTATAGAGAGGCTAACTTTAGCTTTCTAGAGGGTGTGAACTGCTTTACCGGACATAATGGGGCGGGTAAAACCAATGTTTTAGACGCTATACACTATTTATGTTTGTGTAAGAGTTACTTCAATTCTATTGACTCACAAAGTATATTTCACGATGAGGCATTCTTTGTTGTTCAGGGTGATTTCAACATGAATGATGAAGAGCATTCAGTTTATTGCGGATTTAAGAAGAATCATAAAAAGCAATTCAAGAGAAATAATAAAGAATACACACGTTTAGCTGACCATATCGGACTTTTCCCTTTAGTAATAATATCGCCGGCAGATCATCAATTAATTAGCGAAGGCTCTGAAGAACGTAGGAAATTTATTGACAATGCAATTTCTCAAGTAGATAATCATTACCTCGATGATTTAATTTATTACAATAAGCTCTTAACAAATAGAAATGCGCTCTTAAAAAAGTTCGCAGAGTCTAATACATTCGATCAAGAAATGATGGATGTTTTTGATGAATCTCTAGTTCAATACGCAGATAAAATTTATCAAAAACGTAAAACATTTACTGAAGAATTCATCCCTTTGTTTAATGATATTTATCAAAGATTATCATCAGGTATGGAACAAGTGAAATTCATTTATGAATCGCAACTTGCTGAAAATAATTTAAAAGATTTATTGAGAGATAATATCCGCAAAGACCTTATAACACAACGTAGTAATTACGGTATACATAAAGATGATTTCACCTTTATAATTTCTGATTACCCTTTGAAGAAATTCGGATCGCAAGGTCAGCAAAAATCATATCTCATAGCTTTAAAATTGGCACACTATGCTTTCC
>JBKCCA010000103.1:0-2178 GCA_046305595.1 bacterium | reverse complement strand
TAAGAGAGATGATTCAGAATTACAGCTTCGATTTTGTGTTGGAAATCAATACAGAGAAAGAAGATCTAGTGCCCTACACAAATGCTGATAAATTCAAAGTGATGAGTGGTAAAAACCCGGCATTACTAAAATTGAAAGATAGCTTTAACCTCGATATTAATTAATTTTTTAGCTCATTATCGCTGAAAAATGATAACTTTGGCTTCATTTTTTTAAGACGCATATGACTAAAATTAAAGTAGTTAATCCCGTAGTAGAGTTAGACGGCGATGAGATGACACGTATCATCTGGAAATTTATTAAAGACAAATTAATCTTACCTTATTTAGAACTTGACATCAAGTATTACGATTTAGGTATTGAATACAGAGATGAAACAAACGATCAAGTAACTATAGATGCTGCAGAAGCAATCAAAAAATACAATGTAGGTATTAAGTGTGCTACTATCACTCCTGATGAAGCAAGAGTAAAAGAGTTCAACTTAAAGCAAATGTGGAAGTCTCCAAATGGTACAATCAGAAATATTTTAGATGGTACTGTTTTTAGAGAGCCGATTGTAATGAAAAACATTCCTCGTTTAGTACCAAACTGGACAGCCCCTATCTGCATAGGACGTCACGCATTTGGTGATCAATATAGAGCTACTGATTTTGTAACTAAAGGTAAAGGTAAATTAACTATTAAATTTGAAGGCGAAGATGGTACTGTTATAGAGCATGAAGTTTTCAATTTCAAGGGTGATGGTGTTGCTTTATCAATGTATAATACTGATGAATCAATAATGGGATTTTCACGTGCTTGTTTTAACCAAGCATTGATGAAAAAATGGCCTTTATATTTATCTACTAAAAACACAATCTTAAAAAAATACGATGGTCGCTTTAAAGATATCTTTGAAGATATTTATCAAAATGAATTCAAAGCAAAATTTGAAGCTGCAGGTATAACTTATGAGCACCGTTTAATTGATGATATGGTTGCGTCTGCTTTAAAGTGGAACGGTAACTTTGTTTGGGCTTGTAAAAATTATGATGGTGACGTTCAATCTGATACTGTAGCACAAGGCTTCGGTTCATTAGGTTTAATGACATCTGCTTTAATTACTCCGGATGGTAAGACAATGGAAGCTGAAGCTGCACATGGTACAGTAACACGCCATTACAGAGATCATCAAAACGGTAAGCCAACATCTACTAACCCAATTGCATCTATCTTCGCATGGACACAAGGTTTGGCCTTCCGCGGACAATTAGATAACAATCAAGAATTGATTCGTTTCGCTCAAACTTTAGAAAAAGTCTGTATCGAAGTAGTTGAGTCAGGTAAAATGACGAAAGACTTAGCAGTTTGTATACATGGCAATAAAGTAAACCATGGAGATCATTATTTATATACTGAAGAGTTCTTAAATGAGATTGATTTAGCCTTAAAAGCAAAATTGTAATACATAACACTTAAAATAAAAAGCCCCAAATGGGGCTTTTTATTTTTATAGCTTTTGTACAATTATTTTATAAAAAACCTTATATTTAAACAACTAAATTAAATCAATATGAAAAAATTACTTATTCTCTCTGCTATCATTCTTAGCATTTCACTCATTTCAGCTAAAAACGATCCAGAGTATGTGAAAAATTGGAAATTAGTAACTATGAATGGTGCAGATGTTAAACAAGAATGCACTATGAAAATTACACCTAATGGCACTTTCGTTGGAAAAGGTTTCTGTAATAATTTTACAGGCAACTTAGCTTTCGATGGAAAAAGAAAAGTTACTTGCAACCAAAATATTGCAGCAACTAAAAAAATGTGTGCTGAAAACATGGAGGCAGAAAATGAATTCATGAATACTTTGAAAAAAGTAACTACATATGAAATCGAAGATGACCAATTAATATTAAAGTTCGAGAAGCAAGCTGTCTTAGTTTTCAATAAAGTTATTGAACCTAAGAAAACTAAAAAACAAAAAAAGATTGAAGAAAAAGAAGCTGAAGAAAAAGCGAAACGCGATGCTGAAAAAGCAAAGAAAGATATTGAGCAAGCTAAAATAGATGCAGAAAAAGCTAGAGAAGATGCTAAAAAAGCAGCTAAAGACGCTAAGAAAAATAAAAAATAAAAAAATACATATATGAAGAGAATTGTACTGCTATTTGTCATAGCAATTGTTACTACACA
>JBKCCA010000102.1:0-1718 GCA_046305595.1 bacterium | reverse complement strand
TCTCAGACTCGTCGAATTGCCCTTTATGGTACACTAATCTTCCGTTTACAAAGGTTGAATCAACACTCGATTTAAAAGTATAACCCTCGAAAGGTGACCATTTGCATTTGTATAATATGTTAGATTTATCAACTGTTTCTGCAGCATCCGGATTTATTAAAACTAAATCAGCGAAATAACCTTCACGTATGAATCCGCGTTCATTGATATTGAATAGAATCGCCGGATTATGGGCCATTTTCTGAACCATCATTTCTTTAGTGATTTTATTCTCTGAGACTTTCTCCAACATCGCCTGTATAGCATGTTGTACTAAAGGTCCGCCTGATAGTGCCGATGAATACTTATTCGACTTCTCTTCAATCGTATGGGGGGCATGGTCTGTAGCAATCACATCAATTCTTCCATCGATTAATGCCTTCCAAATGGCATCTCTATCTGCTGCTGATTTAACAGCCGGATTCCATTTTATAAAATTACCTTTTGTAGCATAATCTTCATCAGTAAACCAAAGGTGATGTATGCAAGCCTCAGAAGTAATTCTCTTTTGTTCTAGTGGAATGCTATTGTCGAAAAGTTCTGTTTCAATAGCTGTGCTGATATGTAATATATGTAAGCGGGTATTGTGTTTTTGTGCTAAGCTTTTAGCGAACGATGATGATAAATAACAAGCTTCTGCATTACGAATTACAGGGTGCATCTCTACCGGAATATCATCACCATACTTTTCTTTAGCAGCTGCTAAATTATTTTTTATTGTTTGCTCATCTTCGCAATGTGTAGCAATAATGGTAGAAGCATTCGCAAATACTTTTTCTAATACACTAGGGTCATCTACTAACATATTGCCAGTTGAAGAACCCATAAATATTTTAATACCACAAGTATTTAAAGGGTTTATACGCATTACTTCATCGTAATTATCGTTGGATGTACCCATGAAGAAAGAGTAATTCGCTAATGAAACTTCAGAAGCTCTTTTGTATTTATCTTCTAATAAATCAATCGTAAAGACATTCGGAATGGTATTAGGCATCTCCATATAAGAAGTAATACCACCCGCTACTGCCGCCTTCGCCTCGGTATAAATCTCGCCTTTGTGGGTGAGTCCGGGTTCACGAAAATGCACCTGATCATCTATCGCACCAGGTATTAACCACATACCTTCTGCATTTATTTCTTTTGCGCTAGCATCAGAAATTTGATCAGCGATTTTTGCAATGCGTTCATTTTCAATTAATACATCTTGAATCTTCGAAATTCCTTCGTTTATTATAAGGGCTTGTTTGATTAGATATTTCATATAAATAAGTATGCTCAAATATAACTCTTATCTTTGCAAGAATGTCAAAAGAATTTGAAAAGTTTGAATTAAACAAACAGCTATTAAATGCCATCGAGGAAATGGGATATAGTAAACCTACGCCCATCCAAGAAAAAGGTATTCCACCGATGATGAATGGGCAAGATTTAATGGGTGTTGCGCAAACAGGTACTGGTAAAACAGCAGCTTATGTGATCCCATTAGTGATGAAATTAAAGTATGCTCAGGGCATGGACCCCCGTGCTTTGATACTTTCGCCTACGCGTGAATTAGCGATACAAATTCATGAGAACATTCAGGCATTAGCAAAGTACACTGATTTAAGATCTGCTGTATTATATGGAGGCTTAGGTCCGAAGACACAAAAAGAAATACTCTCTAAAGGTATAGACAT
>JBKCCA010000101.1:0-1682 GCA_046305595.1 bacterium | reverse complement strand
CGTAGAATGGGTGTTTGTCTAGCAAAAGCTGATACGATTGAAGAAGCACGAGCTAAAGCAAATCGTTCTGCTAGTAAAATTGTTGTCGATTTAAGATAATTTCTTCGGATGTTACTATACATTAAAAATATGGTTTGTAATAGATGCGTTCTTGCTGTTAAGCAAAGTATTGAAGCATTAAATTTACATATCGAAACAATAACGTTAGGTGAAGTTCAATTAAAAGAAAACTCAATAGATACCTCAACTTTTGATCAATTGAAGAATAAATTAGATGAACTTGGATTTGAAATTATTGATGATAAAAAATCACGATTAATTGAGCAAATTAAAAATATCATTATTCAACAAATTCATCATCAAAAAAATATAGATATAAAAATTAATTGGTCAGCATTTCTAGCCGATCAATTAAATTATGAATATAATTACCTAAGCACTCTATTTTCTTCTGTTGAAGGTATTACTCTCGAGCATTATATTATCAAACAAAAAGTAGAGAAAATCAAAGAGCTTATCATTTATGATGAGCTAAATATTTCTGAAATTGCTGATAAATTAGCTTATAGTAGTGTTGCACACTTATCTTCACAATTCAAAAAAATTACCGGACAAACACCCTCTGAATTCAAGAAGTCTCATAATAAGTCGCGCAATACCATCGACAAATTGTAAATTTTATAATAATTACTGTCAATTATGTAAAGTGATTGCTTTTTTAAAGCTCATATTTGTCTATAAATAATAATCAATATGAGTTCCACTAATAAAATTAAAACATTTCCAGTACTAGGTATGAGCTGTGCTGCATGTGCCGTTAGTGTTGAGTCAATGTTGAAAAACACAAAAGGTGTAGTTTCAGCAAACGTAAATTATGCTAATGCTTCATTAACAACAGAATATAATCAATCAATTAATGCTGAACAATTAAGAGAGGTATTAAGATCAATTGGATATGATATACTCATTGATGAAGAAGCAGATAATGATTCAATTCAAGAAGAATACAATCATAATAATTTTAATACATTAAAATTTAGAACTATTTGGTCTATAATTTTAACATTTCCAGTTGTTATTATCGGTATGTTTTTCATGGATATGCCATATGGGAATCTTATATCAATGATTCTCTCAGCACCAGTTGTATTCTACTTTGGTAAGTCCTATTTTATTAATGCCATAAAACAAGCTAAACATCTTAATGCAAATATGGATACACTTGTAGCATTAAGTACTTTCATTGCATTTATCTTTAGTTTATTCAACACTTTTTTTCCTGAGTTTTGGCATGCTCGGGGCTTACACGCACACGTTTATTATGAAGCAGCAGCTGTAGTAATTACTTTTATTTCTATAGGTAAATTACTTGAAGAAAATGCAAAGTCGAATACTTCGACAGCAATAAAAAAATTAATCGGACTGCAATCTAAAACTGTTAATATTATAGAAAATGGTATAGAAAAAAATATTCCGATAAAAGATGTTAAAGTAGATCATGTAATCATTATTAAACCCGGGGAGAAAATCCCGGTTGATGGTCGTGTTGTCAATGGAAGTTCTTTTGTTGATGAAAGCATGATTACTGGTGAGCCTGTCGCAGTTGAAAAATTTAAAGATGAAAAAGTATTCTCTGGTAGCATCAATCAAAAAGGTAGTTTTCAATTTATTGCAGATAAGGT
>JBKCCA010000100.1:0-1259 GCA_046305595.1 bacterium | reverse complement strand
ATACTATCTTCATCTGTACAACAAATATTTTCTTCTGGTTCTATTAAACTTATGCAAATCTCTTCTCCAAGTCGAGCGTATCTCTTCTTCTGATTGTCCCTCTAAAATTTGTGTTCTTAACTTTGAATTACCTGCTAACTTATCGAAAAATGAATTGAAAAATTTAGAGCTGTCGGGGTACGATTTGTACATCTCTAATAACCATTTTAATTCTATTTGCTTTCTATTATAAGCACTGTCGCTAACGTAATTTCTCAAATCTACACCATAGCATATTTCATTTTTATAGGGCGGCTCCTTACTCATTCCATCTATCGCTACTGGCTGAAAATTGAATGCGTACTTCAAGCCTAACAATGGGTGTCCGATCATCTTAAATGGATCATAAGTTCCTCTACCCACACTAATCACCGTACCCTCAAAGAAACATAAAGAAGGATATAATGCAATGGCATCAGCATCTCCTAAATTAGGGGAAGGCTTAACAGGAAGGGTATAAGTAGACTTATGATTGTAAGCCTTATTTCTAATCGTTATCAACTCACATTGAAGGCCATTTGCTAACCATTTTTCTCCGTTAATCATTCTGGCATATTCCGCAATCGTCATACCATATACCACTGGCACAGGGTGCATACCTACAAATGATCTATAATTTTCATCGAGTAAAGGTCCGTCGATGTAATGCCCATTCGGATTTGGTCTGTCTAATATCAACACTGTGATATTATTCTCTGCACATGCTTCCATCACATAATGCAATGTTGAGATATAGGTATAAAATCGTACTCCCACATCTTGTACATCAAAGATCATAAGGTCTATGCTATCTAAATCTTTATTGCTAGGCTTTTTATTTTTACCATACAATGATACAATGGGCAACATCGTTGCTGAGTCGATTTCATTGTTTATGCTTTCACCTGCATCGGCCTTGCCTCTGAAGCCGTGCTCAGGGCAATAGATTTTGCGTATATCGATCTTTAAAGATAATAGCGAATCAACTAAGTGTTTGTTTGATATTAAGGATGTTTGGTTTACCACCATCCCGATTCTTTTACCTTCAATTATGCTTAAGTATTCATCTGTGAATTGTGCAGCAGGTATAGGCTTTGCATCTCTTTGTGCATAGCCAGATAAAGCTGTTATCAGGTATAAGAAAAGAATACTTAATACTTTCATTCTTTGAAGCTATTGTTCGTTACGTATATTAGCCAAAAATACGCAAAGCAATTTAATTTGAACTATACTTTTTACAT
>JBKCCA010000099.1:0-1457 GCA_046305595.1 bacterium | reverse complement strand
ATTTTCAAGGTAAACTTTAAGTTTATCAGGAGGAATCATATCATCTAATGCATCATATAATGGGCGCAAATATGGATCAATTTTTTCTTTTAAATCACCAGGTAAGAATCCTAAATTCTCACCCGCTTCAACTGCAGGTCTAGTTAAAATAATTCTCTTTACTTCTTTATTTTTCAAAGCTTTTACTGCAAGTGCAACAGCTGTGTAGGTTTTACCGGTACCAGCCGGACCTATTGCAAATATGATATCATTCTTCGTAGAAGAAATAACCATACGTTTTTGATTTTGAGTACGTGCTTTTACAACTATACCGTTAGGTCCGAATACTAATGGCTCCGAATCATTACCAGTAGATGAAACATGTACATGTTTGGGCTCGTTATCAGCAGTAACACTACCCAATATAGATTTCAAATCATCTTCTTTTAGTTGATGATATTTTTCAAAATGATCAATAGCTTTTGCCATTTTCTTTTGAAGTAAATCGAGCATCTCTTCATCACCAATTGCTTTAAGCTCATTGCCTCTAGCAACTAATCGTAATTTTGGAAATGCTTTTTTTAATACATTAAGTAATTCGTTGTCTAGCCCCCAGAACTCTCCCGGGTTGATATTGTCTAGCGATAGTGTTAATTCGTTCAAGTGGAAAATAGTTTATAAAAAACAGAACCTTTCATGCTAAAATAATTATTTTTGGAGAAATACTATTAAGCATTTACTAACATATGCCAATAATCACGTTAACTACCGACCTCGGACAAAAAGATTTCTATCTTGCTGCTGTCAAAGGTTTCATATTAAGTAGTTTACCTGATGCAAGAATAGTTGATGTTACTCATCAAATACCATCTTTTCACATTACACAGGCAGCATTTATTTTAGGTAATGCATTTCATTATTTCCCAGAAGGTACTGTTCACTTAGTGAGTGTAGATAATTCTTATCAATCAGAACCTAAATTTGTTGCTTTAAAAGCTGATGGACATTATTTCATCGGACCTGATAATGGAATTTTTTCTTTGTTTTTAGATCCTCAAAAAATTGAAAAAATTGTCAAAATAAATTTGAGAATATTAGATGATTATATACACTTTCCTATAAAAGATATTTTAGTTAAATCTGCTGTACACCTTGCAAAAGGTGGCAATATGGAATTCTTAGGAAGAAAAATTTCTAATCTTAATATAAGAACTATCATACAGCCTGTTATAAGTAATGATCAAATAAGAGGAAGTATCATATATGTTGACTCATTTAAAAATGCAATTACTAATATAACTCGTCAACAATTTGAGGATATTGCAAAAGGTAGAGAGTTCACCATTTTGTTTAAACGTAGTGAAACTATTGAAAAAATAAGTTTACAATATAGCGATGTACCTGAAGGTGAAAAACTATGTTTGTTTGGCATAACTGGTTATCTTGAAGTGGCTATAAATAAAGGAGAAGCGAGTTCC
>JBKCCA010000098.1:0-5136 GCA_046305595.1 bacterium | reverse complement strand
GATGAAATTTTAATTGTTTTAGGGGATACTATTTTTGATGTGAACCTTAAAGAATTTGTTTCATTACCGTACTCTGCAGTAGGTATAAAAAAAGTTGATGATCCAAGAAATTTTGGTGTGGTAGAAATGGGTGAAGAAGGCTACATAACTAGATTAGTAGAGAAACCCAATATTCCTAAATCTAACATGGCTATGGTGGGTATCTATAAAATCAAAGAAGCGAAATCTTTAATGAACGCCCTTAACTATTTGATAGAAACAGATTCAAGAACTCATAATGAATTTCAATTAACCGATGCACTAATGCATATGGTAAATGAAGGTTTAAAATTGAAATCTTTTAAAGTTGAAGAATGGTATGACTGTGGTAAAAAAGAAGTACTACTTGCAACTAATGCAATGCTCTTAAGTAGATTGAATAAAACAGATACTCCTGTATTTGAAAATACTATTATCATTCACCCTGTTAGCATACCTGCTTCTTGCAGAATTCAAAATTCAATTATTGGTCCGAATGTTTCTATCGGTGAAAACACTTACGTAGACCATTCAATATTAAAAAATTCAATCATTGGTTCTTACTCGCAATTAGAAGACGTAGTATTACGCGATTCATTAGTAGGTAATGATGCTTCATTAAAAGGCTTAACACAAAGTTTAAATTTAGGTGATAGTACAGAAATTAATTTTTCTGCCGGACATTAAAAACATAAAACAACAATTATAAAGAATGAAAAAATTATTATTTGCATTACTTATTTTAATTTCAGTACAAAGCGTATTTAGTCAAACTCCTTACAGAAGAAAAATTATTCACAAAGCTACTAAGAATTTAGTTGAAGAATATGATGCTAAAGATTCAACTAGTACTTTTAAAGTAGGATATTATGCAAGATATAATCATATCACTGCTAAATTAATTAAGACAGGTTCTTTTGCAAATAATCAAAGAACAGGTGTTTGGACATTCTACGATGATAGTAGCAAAGTGAGTTTCAAATACAATTATACAACAGGTATGATCTTATTTTCGAAACCAGATACATTATCAAAATATTTTTTAAAGCAAGCAGGTGTTGATACAAATTTTTATGCAGCACTTTCGCAAGCCCCAATGTTTGTTGGTGGTGCAATTGAATTCAATGATTTTGTTGCAGCTAATTTACGTTACCCAACTATTGCTAAAGAAAATAATATCAAAGGAACAGTAATCGTAAGTTTTAACTTAAGAGAAACAGGCTACCCTGAAAATCCGAAAATTGTTAAGGGTCTCGGATATGGTTGCGATGATGAAGTATTAAGAGTTGTGAAGTTATTGCCTAGATTTATATCTGCGAGACGCCAACAAGAAATCTCGCATACATATTACATGGCTTTTAAATTTGAACCTAAAAAATAATCATGAATAATAATCGCATTACTCAATTATTCGGCATCCAATATCCGATTATTCAGGCAGGTATGATTTGGTGCTCTGGATGGAGATTAGCATCGGCGGTGTCTAATGCTGGTGGTTTAGGAATAATTGGTGCGGGCTCAATGTATCCGGATGTTTTGCGTGAGCATATTCAAAAATGTAAGGCTGCAACTAATAATCCTTTTGCAGTTAACTTACCATTACTATATCCAGATATTGAAAAACATATTCAAATAATTATTGAAGAAGGAGTGAAAATTGTTTTTACTTCTGCTGGTAATCCGATGACTTGGACGAAGCATTTGAAAGAGCATGGTATTACAGTGGTTCATGTTATCGCGAATGTAAAGTTTGCATTGAAATGTAAAGAAGCAGGAGTAGATGCGATAGTGGCTGAGGGTTTTGAGGCAGGCGGACATAACGGTAAAGAAGAGACTACTACTTTGTGTTTAATACCAATGATTAGAGAAGCTGTTGATTTGCCATTGATAGCAGCAGGTGGAATTGCTACTGGTAGGGCAATGTTAGCATGTATGGTTTTAGGTGCAGAGGCAGTTCAAATCGGATCTAGATTTGCAGCATCAGAAGAATCATCAGCACATCAAAATTTTAAAAATAAAATAGTAGAAATAAGCGAAGGTCAAACTCAACTTTCTATGAAAAGTGTAGTGCCCGTACGTTTAATAAAAAATGAGTTCTATCAGAAAATTGCAGAAGCAGAACAACGTGGTGCATTGCGACATGAATTAATTGAAATTCTGGGCAGAGCAAGAGCTAAGAAAGGTATGTTCGAAGGGGATATGGTAGAAGGCGAATTAGAAATCGGACAAATTTCAGGATTAATACATGATGTTTTACCAGCACAACAAATAGTTAATAATATTTTACACGAATACAGAATTGCGCAAGCTGAAGTTTCAAATATTAATCTTTAATGAAAAAAATACATTTAAATATTATTGTTAAAGGGAAAGTGCAAGCTGTGTTTTTTCGTCAAGGTACTAAAGCCGTTGCTGATCAATTAGGGGTTACCGGTTGGGTGAGAAATGAAAAAGATGGTACAGTTTCTATTGAAGCGGAAGCTACTGAAATGATGATGAAGAATTTTTTGATGTGGTGTAACGACGGACCTGATCGTGCAATGGTTGAAAGTGTAGAAACTAGCGAAGCAGAATTGCAAAATTTTACAAACTTTATCGTAAAAAAATAATTTGAGCGCATTTAAAAAACTTGCATCGCAAACAGCTTATTATGGCATAAGTAGCATCTTAGGTAGAATGCTCAACTATGCTCTAGTACCTTTGCATACAAGGGTTTTAACTAGTCAACAAGATTATGGAATCATTGGAGAATTATATTCTTATATAACTTTTCTAAATATAATTTTCTTATACGGATTAGAAACTACGTTTTTCAGATTTGCTACTGAAAATAAATCTGATAATAGTATTTACAATAAAGCTTTTACTAGCATATTGTTCTCTAGTATTTTATTGGCAGCTACTATCTTTTTATTCGCGACACCTATTAATAATTTTTTAAGTATTGGTATAACCAGTAATTTATATAGAATTGAATATCTCTATATTTTTGCTTTGATATTAGCCTTCGATGCTATTGCAGCAATACCTTTTGCAAAAATCAGATTAGATAATCGCCCTTTAAAATTCACTTCTATTAAAATCGCCAATATTAGTATCAATGTGTTGCTGAATGTTTTCTTTTTAATAATAGCACCTATTTTCGACTTTGCTTTTTACTCAGCAAGTGATGCAGTATTATATATTCTCATAAGTAACTTGATTGCAAGTATCGCTACTTTATTTTTCTTATATCAAGAATTGATTATTGTAAAGCTTACTTGGATATGGAAAGAAATGAAACCTCTCTATGTGTATGCTATACCATTAATGTTTGCAGGTTTAGCTGGCATGACCAATGAAACCTTAGATAGAATTTTATTGAAATATTTCTTGCCAGGTACTCTTGAAGAAAGATTATCACAAATAGGTATTTATAATGCAGCTTATAAACTTTCAATCTTCATGACACTTGCAGTTCAAGCATTCAGAATGGCTGCAGAACCCTATTTCTTTAGTATTAACAAGAATGCCGATTCTAAAATAGTGTATGCCAAAGTCATGAATTATTTTGTATTAGCTTGTTCTGTGATTTTCTTAGGAGTAAGTACTCATTTAAATATTCTTGCTTATTTGTTAGGTGAAAATTACCGATCTGGATTAGCAGTAGTTCCTATTTTATTAATGGCAAATTTATTTTTAGGGATGTATATGAATTTATCAATATGGTACAAACTAGTTGATAAAACTATTTACGGATTATATATTACCATCATTGGAGCGATATTAACTGTAGTTCTAAATATTTTATGGATACCGATTTTCGGTTATATAGGGTCTGCATATGCTACCTTGATTTGTTATTTTGTGATGACGGTAGTGTCTTACTTATCAGGTCAAAAATATTTTACAGTACCCTATAGCTTGAAGACGATATTCTCTTATATCAGCATCTCTTTATTACTATACATCGTTTCAAAATCGTTGAACGATTATTATGTTACTAACATCCTGCTAAAGCAAATAATTCAATCATTTGTATTTGTGCTGTTTGCTGTATTTGCACTTATGCAATTTAAGGGAGCAAAAATGTAATAACTAATTGTTTAATCGTTTACTATCCCTTTTCTTCTAGCATATTTTTCGAAACAATCTGAATTGCAGAATTTAGACCCAGATATTTCTAAATATGAATTATTAATCCAACCGCTATTAACACCTGATCCTTCTGTAATTGTTTCCATACACCATGCACATTGAACATCAAAATTTATGTTTTCTTCATAGATGTTTTGGGTGTCAGTATTTTGCTCTTCAATTACATCTACTTCTTGATTTGTTTCATTTTCAGAATTATTAGTTGTACTGCTATCACTTCCCCAACATTCTAATAATTTGGTACTGATTTCTACTTGAGAAAGCTCTCTTTCAATCCATTCACATTCTTTCTTTTTTCTCTCTTGTTCATCTTGTGATAACATATAACTATCTGAGAAAGCATCCATTAAATTCATACAATCACAGAAGTCTCTTTTCTTAGTTCCGCAAGAATTAAATAATAATAATATAGTTCCTAAAAGTAGAGTAGCAGTATATTTTGCCATATGGTTTGAATTAAGTGATAAAAAAATTATTCGACTTTTCTCAATTTTAACAATTAATTTTATTCTCTTAAAATCCATTTTACTCCATTTAGTTAAATATATATTTAAGATGTTTTAAATCTTGTTTGCAGAATAAATAGATTTACTTGCCAGTATGCCCATAACCACCGGCACCTCTTTCTGTATCACTTAACTTATCAACTAATTGCCATTCAATTTGCTCATGCTTTGCAATGATCATTTGTGCAATACGCTCGCCATCGTTAATGATAAACGCTTCATTCGATAAATTAATTAACAATATCTTAATCTCACCGCGATAATCAGCATCGATAGTGCCGGGTGAATTCAATACTGTTATACCATATTTGAAAGCCAAGCCCGAACGAGGTCTTATTTGTGCTTCATAACCGATGGGTAGTTCCACGAATAATCCGGTTGGAATTAATACTCTTTCCATCGGATTTAATTGTATAGGCTCTTCTATATTCGCTCGTAAATCAAGTCCGGCTGATGCAATCGTCTCATACCTTGG
>JBKCCA010000097.1:0-2571 GCA_046305595.1 bacterium | reverse complement strand
TTTAACTTTATGTACAATGATTCTAATATTAGCAAAACTAAAGACACGGTATTCTTTAGTGTATTGGTATTACATTTTAAAGCAGGTAATACAAGCACTGATGCCGCTACAAGAGCCAATGAAGCCACTCAAATTGTAAACTATATTAACAGATTCACCACAGCTAAAAATATTATGGTGATGGGTGACTATAATGTTTATAATAATACAGAGGGAGGTTTTTCTAATTTAGTTAATAATACAAGTGCGATTAATAAATTGATGGATCCAATCAATAGAATTGGTGCTTGGAATAATAATTCAACCTTTGCAGATATTCATACTCAATCTACTCATTCAACTCAAACTGGAGGTTTCTCTAGTGGTGGTATGGATGATAGATTTGATATATTGTTATGCAGTAAATCACTTTTGCAAGATTCGATGAAGATGTATTATGTTCCTGGTACTTATAAAGCTGTAGGTAACGATGGGCAACATTTTAATTTAGCGATTAACGATGTGCCTCTTAACACATCAGTGCCAGGAACTGTGCTAGGTGCTTTGTATAACATGTCTGATCATTTACCAATTGTAGCTGACTTCGCTATTAAACCAATGAAGCCCTTGCCACAAGGTTTAGAAGGAATAAAAAAAAAGAGAACATCAGAAATACAAATAGAAAATCCAGTAAAAGGTAATTTGAATATTCATGTTTCTGCTTTCTATTTAAACAAGAATTTAAAATTCGAATTATTTAATTTAAATGCTCAAAAAATTGAATCTTTTGAAATAAGATTTAATGATAATGATCAAAAATATGAATGGAAAAATTCTTCATTAAAAGGTATGTATATTTTGAATATCATTGATGAAGATGGATATCACATTCAGAAAAAAATTGTGTTTAATTAATATGAAATTAAAGTATATAACATTTAGTTTATTAGCACTTGCACTTTTTAATAATGATGCGAAATCACAAGCCTCATTCGAAGAGAGACAAACAACTGCTGGTAACATCCGAATGACAATTAATAATCTCGGCATGATTGGAAATGCTTTTAGAGGTTCTTATAATATATTAGATTACTCTTCATGTGAGTTCCCAGTAGGTTCAGGAGTTGAGCATTTATTTCAAGGTGGTTTATGGATAGGCGGATTTATAAATGGGTCACAAGTAGCAGTTAGCTCTGGTGCCATTGATGATGCTTCAGGATATATTACTGGTAAGCAAGGTTTCGAATTCACAGCAGCGACTGGTGCTAAAATTACTGAACGATCAAGCTTAATCGACAATCCGCTTTACAACACAAATGCTATTTCTCACCAAGATTTCTTGTCAGATTTTACAGATAAAAATATAACAGTACCTGGTACAAATATTCAAATCAACGGACATCAATTTCCATTGGGCGCAGATGTTCATTTTGAAGCGTATAATTATAATTTCAATTTCGCGAATTACTTTGTGATATTGAATTATGAGATAACGAATAATAGTACGAACACTTGGGATTCAGTTTATGTGGGCTATTGGAAAGATGGAGTTGTGAGAAATGTAAATATTACCGTACCTCAAGGTGGTGCATTTTTCAATAAAGGAGGTAATGGCTATATCGATAGTTTAGTGATGGCATATGAGTATGATGCGAACGGGGATGTTGGCTTTACAGAAAGTTATGTAGGCTTGAAATTTTTAGGCGCTATTGATAAAGACGGATTAGCACATCCACGAGTAAGATCGAATTTTAAAGCTCATTACAATGTATGGCAGTTTGGAAATACTGCTGACCCATTATATTTTACACCTACAGATGATAATCAGAAGTATGGTAAAATGACAGCTGGATTAAATTTGCGTAGTGATTGGGAAACGTTAATTAGACCAGCATTACGTCAACCTAATAACCGCTCTCATTTAATGTCAGTTGGTCCATTCGTAAAAGTTGCACCCGGCGAAAGTATTAATGTTTCTTTCTCATTAGTTTGTGCAAAGAAAAAAGAAGACGGAAATCCGAATACTGCCGATAACCCAGTACAACAAGAGAACATGGTGCAAAATTCATTGTTTGCACAAACAGCATACAATGGTGAAGATGCTAATTTCAATGGCATCTTAGATCCAGGAGAAGATAGAGATGAAGACGGTAAAATCACTAGGTTTGTGTTGCCTTCACCACCAAATATTCCAAGAAACAAAGTTATTGCTGCTAACAATACGATTGATTTATATTGGAGTAAAAACTCAGAAAGTTCTGTTGATCCTATATCTAAGAAAAAAGATTTTGAAGGATATAGAATTTACAAAACCACTTTAGGATTTGATGTAAAGGGTACTCAAGATATTTTACGTTCATTAAACTTAGTAGCTGAGTATGATAGAAACGATAATTCAGTTTTTAATAATACCGGACTAGAGAGTGTACGTTTAGTAGACTCAGTTAATTTTGGAGAGCGAGATAGTGATGGAGATACTATTTGGTATCATTACAAATATACTTTTAACAATGTGCAAAATGGATGGCAACATGCAATTGCAATTACTAGTTTCGACCAAGGTGATGATGTAAATAATTTAGAATCATTAGA
>JBKCCA010000096.1:0-3608 GCA_046305595.1 bacterium | reverse complement strand
AATACGCTCTCAGACGAAGACCGAGAATTTTTAGATTCTTAGGCAGATTTAGAATTAGGCGATGAACAGCTGATAGTCGAATTGTTCAAAAAAGGCTTTGGCATTTTGGGCAGCAATTTCATTTTCAAAAATGCCGAACATGGTAGAGCCACTCCCCGACATTGCCGCATAAATTGCCGACTGATCATAGAGCTGATTTTTGATTTGGGCAAGTACCGGGTATTTCGGAAAAAGGGCTTCTTCAAAATCGTTCTTCAATCTCCCCTTCCACTCCTCTACTCTATTTGAAACAATTTGCTCAATTGATTCATTTTTATCGTTTGTTTGGATGTTAGCATAAGCCTCTTTTGTGCTAATGCCAAAATTAGGCTTTATAAGCAAAAAACTCTTCTGGCTGAGGTCGATGGGTATTGGTTTCAAGATCTCGCCTCTACCGCTCGCTAATTGAGCCGAATTTTTAATGAAGAAAGCGCAGTCGCTACCCAACTCAGCGGCATAAGCTTGCAATTGATCATCTGCTAATTTCAAATCAAATTTCTGATTAAGCATTTTCAAAGTCAAAGCCGCATCTGATGAACCACCGCCGAGTCCGGCCCCAAACGGCACATTCTTCAACAAATGAATATGAACATTTTCGATATTGAATTCAGCTTGTAAAAGTTTGAAGGCTTTAATGCAGAGATTATCGTTAGCGTCACCTGGTATATCGATGCCATAAACAGAAAATTGTAGTTCTTTAGCATCTAAAATCTCTAGCGAGTCAAAGATATTAACAGGGTAAAATACACTTTCGAGTTCATGAAAGCCATCTGCGCGTTTATAAAGCACATTTAATCCGAGGTTTATCTTCGCATTCGCAAATCCGATCATCTTTTCAACAAGTATAGTATTACAAAAATACATTTATTTTATTTGTATACTAGTTGTACAATGTATTAGGTACAATGTACAAAGTCTCTTTCTTTATACATTGTACCTAATACATTGTACTTCTAGCGACTAGCTACTAGCTACTAAAATACTATCATTATGAAACAATACCACGATCTTATGCAGCACGTTCTCGACCATGGTGTTGAGAAGCATGATAGAACAGGCACGGGCACTATTAGTGTTTTCGGATATCAGATGCGATTTAATTTGGCAGATGGTTTCCCGATGGTGACGACCAAGAAATTGCATTTACGTTCCATCATACATGAGTTGATATGGTTCTTGAAAGGTGAAACCAATATTCAATACTTGAAAGAGAACGGAGTTTCTATTTGGGATGAGTGGGCCGACGAAAATGGAAATTTAGGTCCGGTTTACGGCTCCCAATGGCGTTCATGGAAAGGTGCCGATGGTAAAACCGTAGATCAAATCACACAAGTGATTGAGCAAATAAAAAAGAATCCCGATTCACGTCGACTAATAGTTAGCGCATGGAATGTTGCAGAAATTGAGAACATGGCCTTACCTCCTTGTCACGCTTTCTTTCAATTTTATGTAGCCAATGGTAAGTTATCTTGTCAATTATATCAACGCAGTGCAGACATCTTTTTAGGAGTGCCATTTAACATTGCATCTTATGCCCTATTAAACTTAATGGTGGCGCAAGTTTGTGGCTTAGAGCCAGGAGAGTTTGTACACACTTTGGGAGATGCGCATTTATACAGCAATCATTTAGATCAAGCTAGATTACAATTAAGCAGAGAGTTCAGACCTTTACCAATAATGAAAATCAATGCAGATGTAAAAAATATATTCGACTTCAAGTTTGAAGATTTTACTTTGGAGGGGTATGATCCGCATCCGCATATCAAAGCGGTAGTAGCTGTTTAAATAGTATTGGGTATTGAGTATAGCGTATTGCGTATTTCGATAATCATCAATTATGTTATTTTTCTATTTTTGTCGTAATACGCTATACGTAATACGCTATACTTTTTCAAAATGGTTAAACTAATAGTAGCAACAGACAACAAAGGTGGCATTGGCAAAGACAATCAGTTGCTATGGCATTTACCGAACGATTTAAAGAGGTTCAAGTTTATTACGAATAATCATGTAGTGATTATGGGTCGTAAAACATTTGAGTCGATTGGTAGGGTTTTACCTAATCGTACTAATGTGGTAATTACTCGAAATAAAGATTTAGTTTTAGAGGGATGTGTGATGTGTTCATCATTGGAAGAAGCTATTGAAAAGTATGCTTCAGAAGATGTGTTCATCATAGGTGGTGGTGAGATATACAAGCAAGCATTACCATTAGCACATAAATTGTACTTAACGAAAGTTGATACAGAATTAGAAGCAGACACATTCTTCCCAGAGATCTCTGAAAAAGAATGGGAACTTGTTTTATTAGAACGACACTTAAAGGATGATAAACATCCGTATAATTATACTTTTATAGATTATCAAAAAAGATAATCATCAATCTATTTATGAAAATAATTGAAGTAAAAGATCAAAATACGAAGAAAGATTTTTTAGACCTGGTCGTTGATATCTATAAACACGATCCTAATTATGTTCGTCCGCTCGACATAGAAATCGAAGCCATCTTCGACTCTAGCAAAAATAATTTTCATTCGCATGGTATAGTAACTCGATGGGTGCTATATAATGAATCAGATAAAGCTATTGGCCGAGTAGCAGCTTTTATCAATGAGAAAAAGGCTTACACATTTGAACAGCCGACGGGTGGCATGGGATTTTTCGAGTGTATAGAAGACGAGAGTGCGGCGAGATTGTTGATGGATACGGCAAGAAACTGGCTACAAGGCAAAGGCATGGAAGCGATGGACGGTCCGATTAATTTCGGTGAGAACGATAATTTCTGGGGCTTATTAGTTTGGGGCTTCACACATCCTGCTATAGGTATGAATTACAATCCGCCTTACTATCAAAAATTTTTCGAGTTATACGGATTTAAAACATATTTCGAACAGGTCTCCAATCATTTAGATTTAACGAAGGAATTACCAGAGCGATTTGCAAAAATTGCTGAGTGGGTAACGAAAAAAGAAGGATATCATTTTGAGCATTTCAAATTAGCTCAATTAGAAAAATATTCGAATGATTTTCAAGAGATCTATAATGATGCATGGCGATTTCATGAGAACTTCACAGAGATGAACACTATTTCTGTTCAAGAGAGCTTAGAGAAGATAAAACCATTTATGGATGAGCGTTTCATTTTGTTTGCATATGTAAACAATGAGCCGGCAGCATTTGTGGTGATAGTACCTGACTTAAATCAAATAGTAAAGCATTTGAATGGCAAGTTGAATTTCATGAGTAAGTTGAAATTTATTTATCATAAGTGGATGGGTACAATGAACAGGCTTAGAGTAATCATTATGGGTGTTAAGCCAAAGTTCCAGAAACTCGGACTAGAGTCGGCCTTAATAATGAAAGCACATGATACAGTAGTTCCATTGAATAAATACAAAGAGGTAGAACTCTCATGGGTTGGAGATTTTAATCCGAAGATGCGTGCCATCCACGAATCAATGGGCGCAACCCTAGGTAAGAAGCATATTACTTACCGTTGTTTATTCAACGACACTAAAGACTTTAAACGCTCTAGCATCATTGAATTGGGCAAAAAAGCAAACAAT
>JBKCCA010000095.1:0-5308 GCA_046305595.1 bacterium | reverse complement strand
ATGATACAGTTATTACCATCAAAACCTTTGCGTAATATTTCATCAAAAATTAAGAGTACATCTTTTACACTCTCGTTAAGTATCGCATCTGTGATTTTGAAATAATAATCATAATCAAGGATGTTTAGATTGTCAATAACTGCTTGGTAAGTTAAATGTTGACCCGCGAAGGAAACGTTTTGATCATATATAGATAATGCATCTCTCAAAGCACCATCAGCCTTTTGAGCAATGATGTGTAAAGCTTCAGGTTCTGCATTGATGTTTTCGTTTTTTGAGATATAAGCTAGGTGCTCAGCAATATCTTCTACTTGTATTCTGTTGAAGTCAAAAATCTGACAACGTGATAAAATTGTTGGTATGATTTTATGTTTCTCAGTAGTTGCTAAAATAAATATTGCATAAGCAGGAGGTTCTTCTAATGTTTTCAAGAATGCGTTGAAGGCATTCGGAGATAGCATGTGAACCTCATCTATGATATAGATTTTGTATTTACCAGATGGAGGTGCGAAACGTACTTGTTCTACTAAATTTCGGATGTCATCGACTGAGTTGTTCGATGCAGCATCTAATTCATGTATGTTTAATGAAGTTCCATTTTTAAATGATACACAAGACTCGCATTGATCGCAAGCTTCCATGGTATCAGTTGGGTTTGTGCAATTGATGGTTTTTGCTAGAATACGGGCACATGTAGTTTTACCAACGCCTCTCGGACCGCAGAATAAAAAAGCCTGAGCAAGGTGATTATTTTTAATCGCGTTTTTTAAGGTATTGGTTATATGTGATTGTCCGACAACGGTATCGAATGTTGCTGGTCTGTATTTTCTTGCCGATACTATGAAATTCTCCATCGAAGCGAAAATAAGAATAAAATCTGAATTGCAATTTAGATTTTATGATATGTATAATTCGTTCTTAACACTTAATTCTTAACTCTTAATTTTTTATCTTCGCCGCATGGCATTTGAATTTCACACCGACTGGGACACTTATTTTAATCAACAATACGAGAACTCAAAGAATTTTGTGCTACCATTTATTGCTGCTAGCAAAGAGATAAACTCGAGTTCTAAAATCATGGAAATTGGCTGTGGTGAGGGTGGTGTATTAAAGGCATTTACAGAATTAGGCTGCAATGTGGTAGGTGTTGATTTAAGTCCTGATAGAGTCAAAAAAGCCGAACAGTACATGCAATCATATGTAGATGCAGGCTTAGCTAGATTTATAGCAAAGAACATTTATGATGTCGATTTCGAGAAAGATTTCGCAAATCAATTTGATGTCATCATACTCAAAGATTCAATAGAACATATACCTGATCAAGAGGAAATTATCGCACAGTTAAAAAAATACTTAGCAAAAGATGGGGTAATATTTTTCGGATTTCCACCTTGGTATATGCCATTTGGGGGGCATCAACAGATATGTAAGAATAAATGGTTAAGCAAGTTGCCTTATTATCATTTACTTCCGAAGACATTATATAAAGGCATATTAAAGTTAGCAGGTGAATCAGAAGCAGCTGTAACTGAGTTATTAGAAATAAAGGATACAGGTATTAGTATTGAGAGATTTGAGCGAATTGTGAAGAATACAGGGTACAAAATTGTCTCGAAGAATCACTATTTAATAAACCCTATATATAAGTACAAGTTCAAGCTTGAGCCGAGGTTACAATTCCCAATTGTGCGAGATTTGCCTTTTTTGAGGAATTTTGTGACGACATGCGTTTATTACCTTTTACGTACAAAGTATTAGGTATTATGTACAATGTACAATGTACAATGTACATAATACCTAATACTTTATACATAATGCATTGTACCTCAAAATTTTAACATTCCACTTGCAATTACAATCAATAAGCCTTACATTTGCAGCCCACATAAGTGGAAATAACATAAAAAACAAAGCAAAGTAACACAATGAAGAATTACGAAACGTTAATCGTTGTGACCCCTTTGTTATCAGAAGAACAATTGAAAGAGGTGATTGCCAAATTCAAGAAAGTTTTGACTGATAACGGTGCCGAAATTGTCGCGGAAGACAATTGGGGTCTGAAAAAACTAGCTTATCCTATTCAAAAGAAGACTACGGGCTTCTATCATTTGACGGAGTTTAAAGCGAGTGGTGAATTAATTAACAAATTAGAAGTTGAGTACAAACGTGATGAGAGAATCATGCGTTTCTTAACTATTGCCTTAGACAAGCATGCAGTAGCATACAATGATCGTAAGCGCAATGGTCAATTAGCTCCACTTCCAAAAAAGGTAAAAGTAGTAGAGGAGGCAAACTAAAATGGCAAAAGATAATATTAGCTACGTAACAGCTCCCAAGGTGGAGGATAACCGTAAAAAATACTGCCGTTTTAAGAAAAATGGTATTAAGTATATCGATTACAAAGACGCTAACTTTTTATTAAAGTTCATTAACGATCAAGGTAAAATTTTACCACGTCGTTTAACTGGTACTTCATTAAAATATCAGCGTAAAGTAGCACAAGCTGTAAAGCGTGCTCGTCACATCGGTGTATTACCTTATGTTGCAGATTCATTGAAATAAGGAGGGACACGAAATGGAAGTTATATTAAAACAAGATATTAAGAATTTGGGTTACAAAGACGATGTTGTCAGAGTAAAAGATGGTTACGGTCGTAACTATTTGATCCCAAAAGGCTATGCAGTTATTGCGAATGATTCAAATCGTAAGATTTTAGCTGAGAATTTACGCCAAACGCAATTTAAACAAGATCGTATTAAAGGTGATGCTGAAACAATTGCAGCAGGCTTACAAAACGTAACTGTTTCAATAGGTGCTAAAGCTGGTGAATCAGGTAAGATTTTCGGTGCAGTGAATACAATTCAATTTGCTGAAGCATTGAAAAAATTAGGATTCGAAGTAGATCGTAAGAGAATTACTTTTGAGTCGGATGTTAAATTCTTAGGTAGCTACATTGCTAACTTGAACTTACACAAAGAAGTGAAAATTCAAGTTCCGTTTGAAGTAGTTGCTGAATAATTAACAGCATAATATTTAAGAGCCCCATTCATTATTTGAATGGGGCTTTTTGTTTCATAGTTTATCGGGTTGTTTTTATTAATTCACTTATTCCCGTTTTTCTATTTTCTATTTTCTATTTTATTTTCTGTTTACCTTAAGTAAGGGTATAATACAAAATAGTTATTACTACACAAATAGAATTTTATGAAAACGAAATTTTTATTCTTGTTCACTTTATTATCTGTAGCATTTTTGTCATTCGATTTACCCAAGAATCAACAGCCACAACAATTAGGTTCTCCTTATTATGCAGAGCTTAGAAATAAGCATGTGGTTTCTGCTGATGCAAAAATCGGATTTATACCTACACGTTATGCGAATTCAGATGCTGAATTTATGATGGCTAATTCAAAAATGTCGATTTTATTAAGCAATATCGATTCAGTATTTATATCACAAGGAATAAAAAAACTAACGTTTACTAATCAATTCAAGGAGCATGAATTACCAGAGATGTTTTTTGGTACAATAGGAGAGGGTTTAGATGTTCCGATGTTTGTTGATAGAACGCCGCTTGAAGGTTTGCCAAATAATAGAGTGGTTTTAGCAGCATACAAAGGGAAGAAGAAATTCACGGAGCAATTACAAGCAGTGATGAATTCAGAGCAATTAGATTATGTGATTGTGCCTTGTTTAAGAGAAACATTAATATACCCATCAGCACCATTAAAAGAGCGTGGTATATTTAGTAGTACTACAGCTTCAGCTAAAAATTATTTTATTGATTTAGGTACAAACAATGTTATAAAAGGGGACAAGATTCAATCATTAAATGACCCTATTGGTGTATTAGTTTTGTGCGCGGGATTAATGAATAAAGAAGGTAAGGTTGTGTCTATAGTTTCAGAAGGAATTGTGGTAGCAAAACAATCGAGTTTTGTAGAGCAAGTATTAAACATTCGTACATTATTTGCACCGAGTGATATAAACGCTGTTATCAATTCAACAAGAGATGATTTAGCAGATACGCCTCTAGTTTGGAGTCAGGCAACATTGAATGCATTAATGCATCTAAGACAACAGTACAAAGCTATACCTACTCAAAAATACATGATGTTGCATGAGTAATATATTACTCAATCCATGTTGGTTTCGGTATGTATTTCATTTTTTTGAGAATTCTAAACTGCCTTTTTTGAATATAAGCATTTGGTTTAGACGCTGACCATTTACGTGGGTTAGGTAAAATAGCAGCTATAGCTGCAGATTCTCTTTTACTTAAATCTTTTGCAGGTTTTTTAAAATAAAATTGTGATGCGGCCTCAATTCCGTAAACACCATTACCCATTTCTATTGAGTTTAGATATACTTCTAAAATTCTTTCTTTACTCCAAAATAGTTCTATTAGAATTGTGAAATATGCTTCAAGTGCTTTACGAACATATGATCTTGATGGCCATAAAAAAATATTTTTAGCAGTTTGTTGAGTAATGGTAGAACCGCCTTTTATTCTCTTACTTTTCTTATTAGAGTTGTAAGCTTTTTCTATCGCCTCTAAATCGAAGCCCCAATGTGAGATGAAATGTTGATCTTCTGATGCAATTACAGCACGTTGCATAAACGTAGAAATATCTTCAATTGGCACCCAATCTTTTTTGAGTTTTATTTCTTCTCCATCAATCTTTTGTTCCACTACACGCTGAAGCATTAAAAATGTTACTGGTGGTGGAACAAAACGATATATGATAGTGATGCCAATACTGATAATGAAGAAATATAAAATTACTTTTTTTATAAAGCTCCAAAATTTCTTCATCGATTAATACTTATTTATATGTTTAAGATAAATAATTTCTTCCTTTGTTAAATGACGGAACCTTCCTCTTGGTAAATCTTTTTTCGTAAGTCCAGCATAAACCACTCGATCTAATTTAATAACCTCGTATCCTATCGATTCAAAAATTCTTCTTACAATTCTATTTCTACCTATATGAATCTCTACACCTACATGCTTTTTAGCTTTACCATCTAGATAACTTATTGCATCTACTTTTGCTAATCCGTCTTCGAGTTCTAATCCTTCTTTGATTTTTTCGAAATCACTTGTACTTAAAGATTTATCGAGTTCAACTTCGTAGATTTTTCTTACTTGATTCCTCGGATGTGCCAATCGATCAGCTAAGTCACCGTCATTAGTAAACAATAACAATCCGGTTGTATTTCTATCTAATCTGCCTACCGGATAAACTCTCTCAGTCGAGGCATTTCTCACTAAATCCATTACTGTTTTTCTCTCTAATGGGT
>JBKCCA010000094.1:0-3138 GCA_046305595.1 bacterium | reverse complement strand
CAGGTGACCACTCAAGTGCGGCAGGCACGATTGCGGGCATTAAAGTTGCTCATCCGAAGTTGAAATTAGGAGTAATCTGGATCGATGCACATTCTGATTTGCATTCGCCTTATACTACACCATCTGGAAATATTCACGGTATGCCGATCGCGATTTCACTCGCTGAAGATAATATCGAAAGCAAAGTGAACAAGCCCGATCAAGAAACTTTGAACTATTGGTACCAACTCAAAAACGTGGGAGGTATTTCTCCTAAGATAAGTCCGAAAGACTTAGTCTACATCAACGTTCGAGACACTGAAAAGCAAGAAGATTATTTGATTAAGAAATTCGGTATTAAGAATTTCACGACTACAGAAATTCGCCGTAAAGGAGTAGAGAAAGTAGCGATTGAATCATTAGCATTATTAGATCATTGCGACGTAATTTACGTTTCGTTCGATGTTGATTGTATGGATGCCTCGATATCAAAAGGTACCGGAACCCCTGTACCCAATGGCATCACCGAGAAAGAAGCTGGTAACTTAGTAGCACGTTTAATGCAAAGCTCTAAAGTTTGCTGCTTCGAAATGGTAGAGATCAATCCGACACTCGACAAAGAAAACTTGATGGCGGAGAATGCTTTTGAAATACTGGTGAGAGCGACCAATCAATTAATTAACGATTAATTAGCGTTTGTGTTAATTAGCAAATGTGATAATTAGCAAATTAGCAAATGGGTCACGCTCCCAAAACGCTATACGTAATACGCAATACGCAATACATAATACCTAATACAACAAAATGAATCTGCAGCAGGAAATAATTAAAGCCACCACACTCGCCATACAAGAGGTCTTCAATGAAAGTGTCGCCTTATCGGACATCACACTCCAAGAAACAAGGAAGGAGTTCGAGGGGGAAGTCACTATCGTGGTGTTTCCTTTTACGAAGTTTTCGAAGAAGTCGCCTGAAGAAACGGGTCGATTGATAGGGGAGTATTTGCAAAATAATGTGTCGATTGTTTCTGCATTTAATACGGTGAAGGGCTTTTTGAATTTGAGTATTGCACAAGATTTTTATATCAAATCTTTAACAAATATTATTGCGGATGATTCTTTCTTGAACCTTCCGTCTAAAAATGAAAAGGTGATGGTAGAGTACTCATCGCCGAATACGAATAAACCTTTACACCTCGGGCACATCCGAAATAATTTATTAGGATATTCTGTATCACAAATTATGAAGGCTGCGGGATATGAAGTGATCATGACGAATTTGATTAACGATCGTGGTATTCATATTTGCAAGTCAATGTTAGCTTGGGAGAAATTCGGAAATGGCGAAACGCCTGAAAGTGCTGGCATGAAAGGCGATCATTTGGTGGGTAAGTATTATGTGGAGTTTGACAAAGCCTATAAGGCAGAGCTTGCAAGCTTAATGTCTACTGGACTTTCAGAAGATGATGCAAAAAAAGCATCGAGCTTAATGAAAGAAGCGCAAGAGATGTTATTGAAGTGGGAGCAGAACGATGAGCATGTTCAAAATCTTTGGAAGATGATGAACGATTGGGTATATGCTGGCTTCGATGTTACCTATAAAGATTTAGGAGTTACCTTCGATAAGTTTTACTACGAGTCGAATACTTATAATTTAGGAAAAGATATTATTGACGAGGGTTTGGCGAAGGGTGTGTTCTTTAAGAAAGAAGATGGCTCGGTGTGGATTGATTTGACTGACGACGGACTCGATCAAAAATTAGTATTACGTGGCGATGGTACTTCGGTGTACATCACACAAGATTTGGGAACAGCTCAAATGAAATACGAAGATTTCCAAATGCAGCGATCAATTTATGTGGTGGGCAATGAACAAGAATATCATTTCAAAGTATTGTTCTTGATCTTAGATAAATTAGGCAAAGATTGGGCGAAAGGCTTGTACCACTTATCATACGGCATGGTGGACTTGCCAAGTGGTAAAATGAAATCGCGTGAAGGAACTGTTGTTGATGCCGATGATTTAATGGCAGAGATGATTGCAGATGCTCGCGAACAATCAGAAGAGTTAGGCAAGGTGGCTGATTTCACTGAAGAAGAAAAAGAAAAATTATTCAAGACCATAGGCATGGGCGCATTGAAATACTACTTATTGAAAGTAGATCCTCGTAAGCGTTTATTATTTAATCCGAAAGAATCTATCGATTTACAAGGTCATACGGGTCCGTTCATTCAATACTCTTACGCACGTATTCAATCAATTTTCAGAAAGACTGAATTCAATAAGAACACCTCTGTAAGCATTGATTCTATTAATGAAATCGAGAAAGAGTGTATCGTAACTTTATTAAAATATCCGCAAGTAATTGAAGATGCAGCGCGTGAATATTCACCAGCAGCAATGGCGAATTACTTATACGATTTAGCGAAGGTGTTTAATAAATTTTATCACGATATGCCGATCTTGAAATTAGAAGATCTAGAATTACAGAAATTCAGATTAGCTTTATCGTATCAGATTTCAGTAGTATTGAAACACGGCATGTCCTTATTAGGTATAGAAGTGCCAGAAAGAATGTAATATAGATTGAATGAGCAGAAAGTATTTATTCAGCATATTTCTTTTATTCTCATTACAATTTGTAAAAGCACAAGTCTTTACAGAGGCATCGTATTTTAATCATAGCAGTTTCAATCAGCTAAATGCGAACAGCAAATGGTTCGATGCTGATCAAGATTTCGATTTAGATTTCTTAAATGTTTCGATCTATAACAAGAACAATGAATTGTTTTTGAAGGATGATGCAAGCTTTAAAATTTCAGAACAAATATTGAGCAAAGAAGGCGGAAACGCTAATGGATACTGCCTTGCAGACATAGATGCTGATGGAGATTTAGATGTGTTTGTTTATTCGGTGTTCGGACAAAAAAACTTATTGTACCGACAAGAGAGTAAGGGCGTATTCAAAAAAGATTATACAAATATTGCTTTGCAAGCAGAGAACAATGCCTTCTATGCTGCATTCACAGATATTGATTTAGATCATGATGCTGATTTAATTATTACTGATACAGAATTATGGAATCCCGATAAAACTAGAAAATCGACTCGCATATTTTTGAACGATGGTAAGGGAAATTTCAGCAAGTTTGAGAAAGA
>JBKCCA010000093.1:0-1064 GCA_046305595.1 bacterium | reverse complement strand
ATTTCAGTGAATGGAACAATAGGAGGAATGGAATACCCTATGTTATGTTTCAATGGTCCGAGACCCGAGAAAGATGGCACTTATTCGGCACGTGCGAAATACGGATTGATATCGGTGGTGATACATGAAGTCGGACATAATTTCTTCCCGATGATTATTAATTCGAACGAGCGTCAATGGGCATGGATGGATGAGGGATTGAATACATTCTGTCAATATTTAACAGAGCAAGAATGGGAAGAGCATTATCCTTCGAGTAGAGGAGAGGCTAGAAATATTACTTCTTATATGTCTGCCGACCCATCAGTAATAAATCCGATTATGACCAATTCAGAATCGATTTTACAATTGGGTAATAATGCCTATGGAAAACCTGCTACTGCCTTGAATATATTAAGAGAAACAGTTATGGGTAGAGAGTTATTCGATCAAGCATTCAAAGAATATGCAGAGCGTTGGGCCTTCAAACATCCGCAGCCAGCAGATTTCTTTAGAACGATGGAAGATGCCAGTGGTGTTGACTTAGATTGGTTTTGGAGAGGTTGGTTTTATGGTACAGAACCATGCGATATTGCTGTAACTAATGTGACGAAATATCGTATCGATACCCAAGACCCAGAAGTAGAGAAAACCAGAAAAAAGAAAATAAAAGATGCTGAGCCGATCTCTATTTCAGAGCAACGTAACAAAACAGACATCAAAGAATATTTTGTACAAAAATATCCTGAATTGGAAGATTTTTACAACAAATACGATGCCTTAAACGTTACTAGTTATGATAAAGAAAAGTACCAAAAATATTTTGGTGCATTAACAGAAAACGAGAAGAAATTATTAGCACAGAAGTCAAATTTCTATTTGATAGATTTTGAGAATGTAGGCGGCTTAATAATGCCATTAATAGTAGAATTTGAGTATGAAGACGGAACGAAAGAAATTAACAGAATCCCAGCAGAAGTTTGGGTTAGAAACAATAAAAAAGTATCTAAGTTATTTATCACAGAAAAAGCGATCAAGCAAATAACACTTGATCCATTACAAGAGACTTCTGATATTAACTTAAA
>JBKCCA010000092.1:0-1718 GCA_046305595.1 bacterium | reverse complement strand
GAATTTTTATGGTTAGTTGTTTCATATACTGTTTTGCCAGTAATATCAACAACTGACCATAAAATATTTGAGTCATCAACATTTAAATTTATTTTATCTGTAAATGGATTCGGGTAAAGATTCAATGTTTTTAATTCGATTGAAACACCAGTATTTAAATTTATTTTTATTACACGTTGAACGATAGAAAGACAAAGACTATCATATACAGCGAAATTGATTAAACCTCTAGTTATATCATCATAGCCATCATAAATTTTTTGATCTATTGATAAAGAATCTTTTAAGCAAAAGCAATTATTTTCTAAGCCTAAATTATAATCTGATTTATTTTCTAAGTTATAAAGTGTGTTATAGCAAATTGTATTTTCTTTAATGAATGGCAAGACCATTCCGTTTGTAAACTTTCCTATTAATGCTAGTCCGACGCTATTATTGCTTATATCATTCTTTTCAACTATTGAATTTGCACCAACTGATAATGCTAAAATATTATTTTTGAAAATCGAGTTTCTAATTTTTCCATCGCTTGCTCCATCTATTGCAATTTCATTATTCAAAAAAGTACACGAATCAATTTCGATTGTACCTATCTCACGAAAAACGGTATTATTATTTTTAAAAGTACAATTTTTAAAAGATCCAGATATTTGAACGAAACATGATGCAATGGTATTTTCAAAAGTACAATTCTCTAAACTCACACCATTTAAAACTGACGCCATGCAAAAGTAGTTGTTCTTGTATATACAATCTTTTGCTTTAACAGAACCATATACATACATTAATGAGTTGATGATAGCATTATTGTAAAATTCACACTTGTTAAGCACAAAATTAGTATTAACAGAAAGCGTGTAACTATTGTAACTAAATTTACATTCATTAAATGTTAAAGTATCTAACAATACATCATCATAACTTAATCCATAATATGAATTATTTAATGTAAAATAATCCAACTCAATACTTCCACCTAATGCAGTTTTTACTAAAATCCCTTGCCAAATATGATCGGTACCTAGCGTGGGTGCTGATTCCGGGATAAATGAAATGGGTTGTAAATTTGTGCCTTTTGCGTGTAACTTACCCCTTACTTCAAGATAAATTTGTTCAGAAGTGTTATAAGACTTTTCTTGAAATTTTACAACCACTCCGGGTTGAATAGTTAATGTAACATTTGGAAAAACCACTACTGATCCAGTAATGATATACGGACTATTAGCTACTGTCCAGGTAGTATTCGAAAATATACCCCCACTAAAATTTGTTTGAGCTACAGCAGAGGTACATAATACTGTGAAGAATATATTAAGTAATAAAGTGGATTTTCTCATATAACATCTATTATCAATAGATGTTAAACAATCATATTTAAGATTTGTTTAATATCTGTTCATATAATAATCTAAGATGCCGAGTTCATTTTTCATAGATTGCGCTAAATTACTATTTTTGAATTTTAGAATTTGGCGCCGTAGTTCAATGGATAGAATAGATGTTTCCTAAACATTAGATGTGGGTTCGATTCCCGCCGGTGCCACACTTCTCAAAATCAATAATTTATCTTCTTAATTTTTTCTTTGGGTGATTTTAGGTGTGCAGTGAAGTGTGCAGTAGAATTTTATTGCAACCTTAAGTTATTTGGATGGAGGTTGAAATAAGTAATATAGAATTAGATGGTTGATTATGATTTATAACATTAATCTCTTGTGGAC
>JBKCCA010000091.1:0-3218 GCA_046305595.1 bacterium | reverse complement strand
TCGTATGACAGATCATTGGTAACTGTTAAGATAATTTTCTTCAAGGCATAGTTTGTTTTACTACAATAACTTCATTTTTGTCATTAAATTGTATGAAGCCCTCATCAATTAATAATTTTATGCTTTCTACAATCTTTTGTTCGGGTAAATCGCTCCATTTACCTAAAATTCGGGGCAAAGATAATTTTTCTTCTGAATTTTCCTCTATTAGTCGCTGCTTGATATTTGCAATAAATTGCTCATCTTCAACATTATGCTTATTGTTAATGCATACATCACACTGTCCACATACCTCATAATCAAGCTCTCCGAAATAATTCAATAGCAATTTTGACCTACATTGTTGTTTTAACACGTATTCAATCATTTTATTGATTTTTTCTTCCAATACCTCTTTCCTAAATTTCCAATAAGACCTATCAAACTGTATTTGACCCTTATTCAATCTATTTTGTAATAAAATTAAAGTGGACTTATTATTCCCTTTTACATAGTCTACAATCTTATACTTCTTAAGTAAATCTATTTGTCTATAGAATTCTTCTGCCTGAATATCAGCCCTTTTGATAATTTCTTGTTCTTTTATTATTACATATTGTTCAAATAATCCACCATAAGAACGTAATAATGTTTTAATAATGGGGTCAAAATGGGCATTGGCTATTTGAAAGGTGTATAATTCATCCGGACTGCATAAAAATGATATTCTAGATTCATTTTTATATTCATCGCTTAGTGCTAGAACTCCTTCCCTATTTAAAAATGAAATAATATTTAGAAGTTTTAAAATCGGAATATTGATCAACTTTGAAAATTCAACGGGATCAAATGATAACTCTGCTCCTGCACCTGAACCGAAAGCTATATTATAATGCTTAAAAATTTGCTCATAGGTACTAGTAATTTCTGCATACTCAGGGAATGATCCGTAAAACTTAGTTTTTAAATTTTCAATATCTGCATCATCATATAACAATACTGCATAAGATTTTAGTCCGTCTCTACCAGCCCTACCTGCCTCTTGGTAATAAGCCTCTAAGCTATCAGGTAAATCAATGTGTAATACTAACCTAACATCTGGTTTGTCTATACCCATTCCAAATGCATTTGTGGCCACCATTACTCTTTTTATATTAAGTATCCAGTTCTCTTGCTTAATAGTTCTTGTTTCTACATCTAATCCGGCATGATAGTAATCAGCACTTATATTATTCTTATTTAAAAACGATGCAATCTCTTCTGTATGTCTTCTATTTCTTACATAAAATACAACACTTCCTGGCACTTTATTTAATATTTTTATAAGTCTTCTATATTTATTCTGCTCTTTAAATACTAGATAATTCAAATTTTTTCTCTCAAATGATATTTGAAATTGATTATGTTTTTTCAATGAGAGTTTTTCTGCAATATCAATTGCTACTTGTGGTGTTGCAGTAGCTGTAACTGCTAATACAGGTATGTTAGGTAATATACTTCGGATGTTAGCGATGTTTAAATACGATGGCCTAAAATCATAGCCCCACTGCGATATACAATGTGCTTCATCGATAGCCAAAAGATTAACTTTCATTCGTTTAATTCTTTCTTGCACTATTGGCATCTCTAGCCTCTCTGGTGACAAATAAAGAAATTTTACTTGTCCGAATATACAGTTATCTAAGGCTATATCTATCTCCCTAGCCGACATACCACTTACTATTTCAACTGCATTAATACCTCTTCTTTTTAGGTTATTAACTTGGTCTTTCATTAAGGCTATAAGTGGAGAAACAACAATTCCGATACCTTCTTGAGCTAAAATCGGGACTTGAAAACAAATTGATTTACCTGCACCTGTAGGTAAAAGTGCAAGTGTGTCGTTTTTATTGAGTACGCTTTCGATAATATCGGCTTGAGGGTATCTGAATTGATCATATCCCCAATATTTCTTTAATACCTCTAGCGCTGTCATTTTGCGAATATAATATTTAGCCCTAATAGAAAATATGTTATTTTTGTTCAAAATTTAATATTTATGATCTTGAATCCCCTAATAGCCATTTCACCTGTTGACGGTAGATATAGAAAACAAACGCATGAATTGGCTAGTTTTTTCTCTGAAGCTGCTTTAATTAGATATCGTGTATTGGTTGAAATTGAATACTTTATAGAATTATCTAAACTTAATTTAAAGGGATTCGAAGCATTAACAGATTCTCAAATCATTTCATTGAGAGATATTTATGAGAGATTTGATGAAGATAAAGATGCATTAAGAATAAAGGAAATTGAGCAAACCACCAATCATGATGTTAAAGCTGTTGAGTATTTTTTAAAAGAAAAGTTAGCTGATCTAAATTTGAGTGGTTCGTTGGAGTATATACACTTCGGACTTACATCACAAGATATCAATAACACTGCAATACCTTTGAGTTTTAAGCATTCAGTTGAGAAAATATACTTAATTGAAATGCATGACTTAATAGATAGATTGAAAAAACTTGCAGATAGTTGGAAAGATGTTTCAATGCTAGCACATACTCATGGTCAACCAGCTTCACCTACACGTTTAGGTAAAGAGATTATGGTATTTGTAGAGAGATTAGAAGTACAGCTAAAATCTTTTAATCAAATTACATTTGCTGCAAAATTTGGTGGTGCTACGGGTAATTTCAATGCTCATAAAGCCGCTTTCCCAGAAATTGACTGGATAGAATTCGCAAATCATTTTGTTAACCAAAATTTAGGATTGTCAAGATCGCAACATACAACTCAAGTTGAGCATTATGATCAATTTGCTGCACATTGTGATAATTTAAAAAGAATCAATACTATACTTATTGATTTATCTAGAGATTTCTGGCAATACATCTCTATGAATTATTTCAAACAAAGAATTAAAGAAGGTGAAGTGGGTTCATCAGCAATGCCTCACAAAGTAAATCCTATAGATTTTGAAAATGCTGAAGGTAATTTCGGAATTGCAAATGCATTATTTGAACATCTTTCTGCAAAATTACCAATATCTAGATTGCAAAGAGACTTAACTGACTCTACAGTATTTAGAAATATTGGTGTGCCGATGGCACATACTTTAATTGCTTTTAAATCATTAGAGAAGGGATTATCTAAATTAATGCTAAATAAAGATGCTATCGATTATCATTTAGATGAAAATTGGGCAGTAGTAGCTGAAGCTATACAAACTGTTTTAAGACGAGAGGCATACCCTAAAC
>JBKCCA010000090.1:0-3249 GCA_046305595.1 bacterium | reverse complement strand
ATGAATATGAACCAGAAGGGTATCTATCAGCAGCAAAACTTGCATAACCAATTAATACATCATTTTTATTGTTAACCGCAATACTTGGGAAAGAATAAAAATTCTTGCCAGTAGCATCATCAATTCTACCTCTTTGAAGTACAGCACCCACTGTATCTAATTGCCAGTATTGTACAGAACTTCTTGTAGGAGTACCTGCAGGTAAAAACACAGAATGAACTGCCCAAACTTTACCATCTCTTACTACAACATGTCTCATTCTATGATCGTTAGTAGCTACTCTGTTTGTAGTACCTAACTGAGGTGCAAAGTCACCATTGTTGTTTCCTGAACTTGTCCAAGTAACACCCACCGGTGATTGAATAACAGTTTCAGTAGATAGCGCAGGAGTAGCAGTTGGACCAGAAATTGTTCTCATACCAATTGAACCTCTACCACCATTCGTACCTGAAATAGTTCTAACAACAAACATTTTTGAAACTGAATTATCATAATGAATTGAAGGAACTACGATAGCAGTTGATTCATTTGTAATCTTAAACAATGTATATACACCAGTTCCGTTAGCATAAATATCTGCTTTGTCCCAAACATAAATTTGGTGAGATGTTGCAGATGAACCAGGCATTGGGAATAAATTCATTTGAACGACAATCCATTTATTGTTAAAGCCTATGCTAGGATAATCAACCCACATAGTATTATTAGGGTCAACATCCACTTTGTATAAGTTCCAACTTCCTGTAGGATCTGAAGTTTGAGATACACCCATTAATGTGCAAGATGTATTTGATTCTGGATTCGCTGATGTTACAATCATCCAACGACCTGCTTGATGATCATATAATATTTTCGGATCATAAACCGTTCCTAAGCCACCAACTGCAGCCCAAAATGTACCAAGATTAACTGTGCTGATAACATTACCATTTCTATCTTGAATTCTTATTTGTGAATTAAGAGTCGTCATTAAATGATTCGGACCAACGGCACCATTTACATCTGGTGGAATAAATCTAGCATCATCATTTAATGCATTGAAATTGTTAATCGGAGAAGGAGAAGGGTTTGGCGCAAATGTTTTGTTTGCATTTGTTTGCTCTTTATGTGGGTCAACAAAAACTGTACGACCTACTAAAGAAGGCATCACCTCTTTGATTTCTCTAGCCTTTTTATTACCAATTAATTCGATTGGTTTTTTAGGGGTTTTGTTAAGCGCATTGGTTAATGCAACCGCTTTGAAATCGATAACTGTATGGCTCATAGCAGTACCTCTTTCTTTCACAAATTCAGCTTCTTGAGCGAAGCCGATGTGTGCACAACAAATAAATGCTGTGATTAACAATTTGCTCTTGTTAAGTAAAGATGTATTCATAAATTATTTAATTTTCATTTGAAAAGAATACTAAAGATAATAATTATAGCTTTAATAATGAATTGATATTAAATTTGACGCAAATATTACAATCTAAAAATGAAAAATAAATTACTGATTTTCAGCACAATAATACTTTTTATAAGTGCTTGTAAAGTAAAAAATGTAGATGCCCCTAAACCATCAATCGGGACAGCAAAGGTAGTTGCAAGGCCATTATCAAACATTAATTTACCCATAAGTATTCAAATTGCAGATTTAGAACAATCATTAAATAAACAATTTAACGGTGTATTATATAATGACGACTCTTACGAGAACAACAACAATGATAATTTAGTTTTAAAGGTTTCGAAAATTGGCAATTTTAAGGTCAGTAGTTCTGCCGATAAAATAAATATTACTGCTCCATTAGAAATTTATGTAAAAGGAAGATTGAAGAAAGACTTCTTCAGTATGTTTGATCAAAATGTAGGAATTGATCAATCGAAAGATGCTTTATTCAAAATCAATGTGAACATTAGTTCTAAAATTAGTGTAGATCAAAACTGGAATATTATAACAAAGTCAGAGGTAGCATTTCAATGGAAAGAAAGACCCTATTTAGAATTAGGTCCAGTGAAAATTCCAATTGGTACTATAATTGAAAGTACAGTTAACACACAGATAAAAAAAATAAATGAGCAATTAGATTCAGAGGTTTCAAAGCTTGTGAAAATAAAACCATACGCAGAGCAATATTGGACATTAATTCAAAAGCCAATCATACTAAGTGATGTAATAAAAAGTTATTTACAAATTCGACCAGAGATAGTATCTATATCAAGCATCAGAAGTGATGGTAAAAAGATGTTGTTTTATTTAGGTATGAGATCAGACTTGTCAATACAATCAGGCATAGCACCAACAAACATTGAATATAAGCCATTACCCAAATTACAAACTCAACAAAAAACAGATAGTACCTTTAATTTATATTTAGGTGCCTCGATCGCATTCAATGATGCAACAGAAATAGCTAAAAAAGAATTCAACGGCAAAACATTTACATTTGAAAATGGAATGCAATCAGTTAGCATCAACGATATAAATATTTATAACAATGGTGATAAATTAGGAATGATGCTTGATATTAATGGAATTGTAAAAGATGGCTTATTTAAGAAAAAATTTAAAGGGATAGTTTATGCTTATGGCACACCAGCATACGATGAAAAAACTCAAACCTTGTATATTAAAGATTTTGATTTTGATATAAAAAGCAAAGACATATTAGTAGGCACTGCAGAATGGCTATTCAAAGGAGCATTTAGAAAGCAAATTGAAAATAGTTTAAAATACCCATTATCATCAGAACTTGAGCGAGCGAAAAATACGGCACAAAAATCTCTTGATGATTTAAAATTTGAGAAATTTAGTTTAAAAGGGAAGATCGAAAAATTTGAACCATACGGCGTGCAAATAATTGACGATAAAATGGAAGTAGTTATACAAGCGAAAGGTCATTTGAACTTTCAATTAAAATCATTTTAATATGAACATTACAAAACCAAACACAAATGAGTATGCTAAATTTTACAGCACCTATGTTGATTTAGTTCAAGATTCGACATTGTTGCTAAATACTCAAATAGACAAACTGAAAGCTATAGTAGGAAATTTAACAGATACAGAATTATTATATAAATATGCTGATGATAAATGGTCAATAAAAACATTGCTTGTTCATTGTATAGATACAGAAAGAATTATGGCATATAGACTATTAAGCATATGTCGTGGTGAAAAAAATAATTTGATAGGCTTTGATGAAAATAATTATGCAGACGAATGTTCTGCAGATAGTAGAAGTATCGATTCAATAATTAATGAAT
>JBKCCA010000089.1:0-9345 GCA_046305595.1 bacterium | reverse complement strand
AGTACAATATGCTTCTGAAGATGGTACATTAATTCCGATGACGATTATAAGAAGAGCTGATATGAAGTATAATGCAGATCAAGCTACGATGTTATATGGTTATGGGGGGTTTGGGGTTCCAATTGATCCCTTCTATGATCCAGGCTTTATTTTCTTTGTACAAAATGGTGGGGTTATAGCAGTACCAGGTATTAGAGGAGGTGGAGAGAATGGAGAAGCGTGGCATCAAGCTGGGCGAACTCTAAATAAAATTAATGCCATAAATGATTTCGCTTATGCCGCAAAATATTTAATCAAAAATAGAATCACAAATGCAAATAAAATTGTAGCAAGAGGTAGTTCTAATGGGGCATTAATCATTTCTGCAAGTATCAATAAATACCCAGATTTATTTAAAGCAGCTGTTTTAGAAATGGGATTATACGATATGATTCGATATAATTTATTTACTACAGGTTATATAGCTTCTTCAGAATATGGTACATCATCAAATCTAGAAGACTTTAAAAATTTAATTAGTTATTCACCAATTCATAATATTAATTCAAATGTCAATTATCCTTCAATATATGTAATTACAGGTGATAACGATGATCGAGTACCTGCTTTACATTCATACAAATATGTAGCCGGTTTACAATCATTAAGTCAACAAAATAATATAATATTATTAGAGATTTTGAAAAATGCTGGACATTACGGTCCCCAAACGTATGAAGATCTATTAATGAATGAAGCTAGAATATATGCCTATATCTTTAGAGAATTAGGTATTAAAATAAAATTAAAGAACTAATGAAACAGGTAGTTTTAATTGTTTTATTAATACTGAATTATCACTTGATTTATTCACAAAACAATAATAAGATTTACCGTGATATTGATAAGGCTCTCAAAAATAAAGACTCAGTAATTATATTAAATCTTAGTGATTTGAAACTAAAAAGAGTACCTAAGAGTATCAAACATTTTAAAAATTTAGAAGTAATTAACCTGAGTAATAATAATATTGAAAGATTCCCGAATAGCTTAAGAAAGAACAAAAATCTAAAAGAGGTAAATCTGAATATGAACTCTTTAAGCAATACTCGTATTAGATCGAAAAAGTTTAGAAAACTTACTAAACTAAGTATGGCTAAAAATAATATTATAAAATTCAATAGAACATTAGCTACTCTCCCTCGTTTAAAAAATTTAAACTTAGCAGACAATAAAATAGATGAATTACCTCATTATATTGATAAAATGGATTCATTAGAGGTATTGATTTTATACAAAAACTATATTAAAATCTTACCAACAGAGTTATATACTTTATATAATTTAAGAGAGTTAGATATATACTATAATCAAATCACAAAAATTGATTCTGATATTCAAAATTTAAATAAGATAGAGCGATTATATTTATCATTCAATAAGATTGATAAAATACCAGTTACAGTCTGTAAGCTCAAAAATTTAAAATATTTATACTTGCAGGGTAATTTATTGGAAGAAATACCTTTATGTTTCACAGAGTTGAAATCATTAGAAAGGTTAGATATAAAATATAATAAGTTTAAATATTTCCCAGAGGAAGTACTTACTTTAGAAAACATAATCGAATTAGATGTGTCAGGTAATAATTTATCGATTCTACCTAATCAGCTCTTAAATCTTAAAAAATTAGAGCTACTAATGATTCGCGACAATCCCCTTTTATTTAAAGGCAATAACAAATTGTATAATCAACAATTAATAAAAGAATTAGAGTCAAATAAAATTATAGTTAAATATCTTATTAATGATTAATAAAATAAATATTGACGAAATAGGTACTATTTGGAAAATACATTATGATGTAAATGCAAATGATATATTTCTAGAACTAAGAATAGACAAGAGTTTTGAATTAAGAAGTATACATTCTAATAAAAGTATAAAGACAAATTTATATGATCAATATGTTCAAAATATTATTTCTATCCAAAGTCCGTATGCATTAATAAGTTACAGACACATAGATAATTTATTAGATGATCAAATTATATGTTTATATAATATAGAAACTGAAAAAGAAGAATGGTTAAGTTCATATATAAGAGTAGATGAAGTTTATAATCAATCTATAAAAGTCTACCATCCGAAGATAAGTCCGAAATCATTCTACTACATAAACTTCAAAAAAGAAACGATTGACAATCCCCTAGTATTTAATCAAGACATAAGTATTGTTTATGCCGATAATGCAGAGAATACATCAGAGTTAATAGACAAAGAATTAAAAGTAGAGATTAATTTTGACAAGGAGACTATAGACATTGCTTATGAGGGCAATTCTATACATCAAGAGTTTTTTCAGTTAAACGAAGATTATAAGCCTGAATACGAATATCTTATGAAAGTTAACGACTATATTATATTTATGTTGGGGAAACATAAGATGATAATCTATCAATTGAAGCCTAATAATTATTAAATTTGTGATTATTCAAATAATGAAGATGAAATTATTAAGTAAGGGAATAATAGTATTGATGCTGATTTCTTGTAGCATAATTGCGAAAGCGAATGTTGATTCAATTGGTATTGAAACTATAAACGGTAACAAGTATATATTACATAAGGTTCAAAAAGGTGAAGGCTTGTATGGTATAGCTAGAAAATATAAATCTTCTGTAACCGAAATTCAAGAGCTTAATAATTTGACAAATACAATTTTAGATTTGGGTCAAATTATAAAAGTACCGAGTATGCAACAAGCAGTGGTGATAGATGAAGTTAAGCCTAAAGTAGAACAAAGCTCCATACCTAAAATAGTTAATAATCCGAAGGTTAAAGCAAACAATACTTATATCACCCACACAGTTAAGCGAGGCGAAACATTATATTTATTATCTAGAAAATATGATGTTACAGTTACAGAGATAAGTAAGCTAAACAAGCTAAAAAGAACAAGTTTAGAATTAGGTCAAAAATTAAAAATACCTAAAAAAGGAACTGTAATTAACAATCAAGATATCATAGAACCTACTGAAGAAGAACAGAAGAATGTTACTATAGAGAAAAGTACTGGTACTGCGGATGTCAAGGTCAATGTTAAGAACAACAAATTATTAGGTTCTGTAGACTATAATGAGACTGGTATTGCAAGCTGGATAGAAGATAAAAACATAGATTCTAAGAAGAGTATTGCATTACATAAGACTGCCCCAGTAGGTACTATTATCAGGGTCACTAACTTAATGAATAATAAGAGTATTTATGTGAAGGTTATAGGCAAATTGCCTGATACTGGTGATAATGAAAATACAATTATAGTTTTATCAAAAGCAGCCGTAAACATGTTAGGTGGTATCGAACAAAAGTTCAGGGTAAATTTAAATTATTCGATTCCGAAGTAGTTATGCATAAGAAACCATTTTTAGTTGGTATAGCAGGTGGAAGTGCATCTGGTAAAACATATTTACTGAACTCACTATTAAAACATTTCAATGAAACTGAAATTTGTTTAATATCTCAAGACCATTACTACAAGCCAATGCACATGCAATTGGTAGATGAAAACGGTGAAATTAATTTTGATTTACCTGATGGTATAGAAAGAGAGTTATTACATGAGGATGTTAAGAGCTTATTAGAGGGTAAATCAATAACAAAACAAGAGTATACATTTAATGTATTTGAACAAGAACCAAGATTGTTGGAAATTAAATCAGCACCAATAATTGTAATCGAGGGACTATTCATTTTTCATTTCGAAGAATTGCATTCAAAGTTTGATTACAAAGTATTTGTAGATGCAGATCATGACATTAAGCTTAATAGAAGATTAATGCGTGATCAAAAAGAAAGGGGTTATACTGAAGATATGATCTTATATCAATGGTATAATCATGTAATGCCTGCATTTGATCAATATCTACTACCATACAAAAATCAATGCCAATTTATTATTCATAATAATGATAAAATTGACAACGAAATTGATGAATTATCGTTAATACTAAAAAAGCATATCTAATAAAACATTTAATTAGAACAAAAAGGTTAATAGTTTATTAACTATAAAATTCAATTTTAAGCTATTATTTATTCATAATCAGTTCAATTTAAAGATATCTTAGAATTTTAATAAATGATAAATTGTTATTAAATATTAATTTATATAGTCTTTCAGGCATTAAATTAAGGAAATTGTTATCAATCTTGTTTTAGAAATAGAAATAGGCTAACAAATCAGTTAAATGCTGATATTCACATCAATACAGAAATTTACAAAGGGTCAAAGTTCACATTTACTAATCCTTTGCAAATAAATCTTAAAAATCTCGGTTTTTTCAATATTTTAGGCTTCTTACAAGGCTTTTTTAATTTAAAAATTTAATTAGATTTGCAATCTTGTGAAAAATTGAGATACACTTATTAATACTATTAAATTATTTTAAAAAATTATGCAGGGAAAAGGTGCAATTAGGTTTTTTGCAATCGCATTGTCGATTGCCTGTTTGTATTCACTATCATTCACATTTGTGGCTAATAGTGTTGAAAGCGATGCAGTTGAGTATGCCGCAGGAGACTTAAAATTAGAGAAAGCTTATTTAGATTCAATGGAAACTGAGGTTGTTTACAACCTAGGTTTTGCTAAGTTCACTTACCAAGAGTGTAAGCAATTACAATTGAACTTAGGACTTGACTTAAAAGGTGGTATGAACGTTACTATGGAGATCTCACTAAGTGATTTAGTGCGTTCTATGGCTAACAACAATTCAGACACTACATTTAACAAAGCGATAAGAATTGCTGAAGGAAAGAGTGCTAGGAGCAATCAAAATTTCATTGATTTATTCTATGATGAATATAAGGCTTTAAGTCCGAATGTTCAACTAGCTTCAGTTTTTGCTACAAAAGAAAACGCAGCAAGAATTAGCTACAACTCTACTAACGAAGATGTTATAAAGGTATTAAAGGCAGAAGCACAAAGTGCTATTGACCGTTCATTTAATATCTTAAGAACTCGTATTGATAAATTTGGGGTAACTCAACCAAATATTCAATTACAACAAGGTAGTAACCGTGTATTAATTGAATTACCAGGTGTTACAGATCCTGATCGTGTTCGTAAATTATTACAAGGTTCTGCACAGTTAGAGTTCTGGGATACTTACAGTAACGCAGAAGCATTTAACTTCTTAGATAAAGCAAATGTTGCTTTAAGAGGTAAGTTATCGTTAACTAAATCACCTGATTTAGCTACTACTACTGATTCTAATAAAACAACTACTGATAGTTCATCGAATGACTTAGCTTTATTAAATAAAGTTAAAACTGACTCATCTACAAAAGATACTGGCGCTGATGCTTCATTTGCAAACTTCGCTAAAGAGAATCCTTTATTCGCGGTATTGAATCCGAATCTAGGACAAAACGAGCAAGGTCAACAAATTATAGCACCTGGACCTGTAGTAGGTTTAGCATTATTACGTGATACTTCTAAAGTTAATGCATACTTATCATTGCCTGAAGTAAAAGCTAATTTCCCATTAGATATGAAATTCATATGGGGAGTTAAAGCAATAAATGCTCAAAATGTATTTGAATTATATGCTATTAAAGCAAGTACTAGAGATGGCAAAGCACCATTAGGTGGTGAAGTAATTACAGATGCAAGAGCTGACATCGATCAAAAAGGAAATCCTGAAGTTATCATGGCTATGAATACTGATGGTGCAAAAACTTGGAGAAGAATGACTGCTGAAGCTGCAGCTGACCCGAACAATAAAAAATCTATTGCAATTGTATTAGATAACTATGTTTACTCTGCTCCTACAGTTCAACAAGAAATTTCAGGTGGTGTTTCAAACATCTCAGGAAGTTTCACTCAAGATGAAACAAAAGACTTAGCAAACGTATTAAAAGCTGGTAAATTACCTGCACCTGCTAAAATTGTTGAAGAAGCAATTGTAGGTCCGTCTTTAGGTAAAGAAGCAATTAACGCTGGATTAATATCTACTGTGGTAGGTTTAATTGTAGTATTATTATTCATGGCTATTTACTATAACAAAGCCGGATTAATCGCTGACTTAGCTTTATTTGCAAACGTATTCTTTATCATGGGTATATTAGCATCATTAGGTGCTGTATTAACATTACCTGGTATTGCTGGTATCGTATTAACAATTGGTATGTCGGTCGATGCAAACGTATTAATATACGAGCGTATACGAGAAGAATTAGAAACAGGTAAATCTTTCAGATTAGCTATAGCTGACGGTTTCAGAAATGCTTATTCTTCAATTATCGATGCAAACGTTGTAACCTTAATCTCAGGTATCATATTATATGCTTTTGGTTCAGGTCCGATTTTAGGTTTCGCTACTACTTTGATTATCGGTATCGTAACTTCATTATTTGCTGCAATATTTATTTCAAGAATTATTTTTGAATCACAAATTGCTAAAGATAAGGTTGTATCATTCTCTAATAAATTCACTCAAGGTTTCTTTAAAGATGCCAATTTCGACTTCTTATCTAGAAGAAAAATATTTTATGCAATCTCTGGCTTTATTATCACTGCTGGTATTGTATCATTAATTTTCAGAGGATTGAGTTTTGGTGTAGATTTCAAAGGTGGTAGAACATATGTTATACGTTTTGAAAATGCAGTAGAAACTGGTGCTATAAGAGAAGCATTAGCTGCTGAATTTGGTGGTGCACCTGAAGTGAAAACATTCGGTTCAAATAACCAGATTAAAGTAACTACTAGTTACCTAATCGAAAAAGGTGGTGACGAAGCTGAAAAGCAAGTGGAAGGTAAATTAATGTCAGGTCTATCTAAAATATCAGGTAATACTGCTACTATATTATCATCTCAAAAAGTAGGTCCTACGATTGCTGACGATATCAAAACATCAGCTGTTTGGTCTATCTTATTATCATTAGCAGCTGTGTTCTTATATATCTACATCAGATTTAAGAGATGGCAATTTGGTATGGGTGCTATTGTTGCCTTATTACACGACGTGTTAATCTTGTTATCGTTATTCTCAATCTTCAATGGTATTTTACCATTCTCATTAGATATCGATCAGCAATTTATCGCAGCGTTACTTACGGTAATGGGTTACTCAATGAACGATACAGTCGTAGTATTTGACCGTGTACGTGAATACATGAATGTTCATCATACTAAGAACGAAGGTTTAGCTCCAGTAATTAATAACGCTCTTAACAGCACGTTAAGTCGTACAATGGTTACAGGTTTAACAACCATGTTCGTGTTAATTATATTATTCATCTTCGGTGGTGAAATATTAAGAGGATTCTCATTCGCGATGTTAATCGGTGTAATCTTCGGTACATATTCTTCATTATTCGTAGCTACCCCTATCGTAGTAGACTTTATAAGAAAAGAAAAATAATATTTGAATAACAATATTTAAAAGAAAAGCCTCTTAGTTTACTAAGAGGCTTTTCTTTTTGATTATGTATTTGAAAATAGCTTTATTAGAATATTAACTCTCTCTAACAAGTAAATCTTCTGATAGCTTTATCAACAGTTTTTTCACAGACTCATTACCATTAACTTTATTTAAAATAGCAAAAGCTTGATCGGCGAATTCTTTGATTTTGTTCTCGGTTAATTGAGGTATGCCAAGATCATTATAGATTTTTGTAATGGCATTTACTTTTTCTTCTCCTTTGAATACTTTTAAATTTTCCCAATGTTTTAGTTCAGCCAACTGTTCATCTTTAGCTAAGGCATGTGCCTCTATCCACAAGAATGTTTTCTTATTGGCTATAATATCTCCCCCTACTTGTTTTCCAAATTTATCTGGGTTTGCATATACATCTAAATAATCGTCTTGTAGCTGAAAAGCAATGCCCATTAACCTTCCGTACTCATAAAGCATTTTAGCTTCTTCTGTAGGAGCTTTTGCAATAATAGCACCTATCTCTAAGCTGCAACCAAGCAAAACTGCTGTTTTGAGTTCAATCATTCGAATGTACTCCTCAACTGTTACATTATTTTGCGTTTCAAACATCATGTCTATTTGTTGTCCCTCGCAAACTTCTATAGCTGTCTTATTAAATAGTTTTAAAAGATCAGGTAAAATTTCTTTCGGATAATAGACAAAATGCTCATAGGCTTTTACCAACATTACATCTCCAGAAAGTATTGCAGTATTTTGATTCCACTTTTCATGAACAGTTGGCTTCCCTCTTCTTATAGGTGCAGCATCCATAATATCATCATGAATTAAACTGAAATTATGGAATGTTTCAACAGCTATTGCTGCATCTAACACTTCCTCATGATTGTCTGAATATAAGTGATGAGCTAAGAGCACTAAAACCGGACGCACACGCTTCCCACCTAATGACATTATATAATCTAAGGGATCATATAATTCATGCGGAAACTTAGAATATGTTTGCTCTTTTATTCTATTTGATACTAATGTTTGTAGTTCAACTATTTTTTGCATTGATATTATCTTCTCTTTTTATGGTTTTTCTTTACAAAATTCAATGGTGCATCTTTAGTAATTAATTCGAAGTCAATTTGTTTTTTAGCAAGCTCAACTTTTTTAACTTTTATTTGAACTTCATCACCTAATTGATACTTACGTTTAAATCTTTGTCCGATGATACAATAATTCTCTTGATCTAACACATAGAAATCATCGTTTATATCTCTCAAACGAATCATTCCCTCACATTTGTTTTCTATAATTTCAACATATATACCCCACTCAGTTACACCTGATATAATTCCATTATAGATCTCACCAACTTGTTCTGATAAGAATTCAGCTTGTTTATATTTTACAAATAATCGTTCTGCATCGGCTGCCCTTTTCTCCATTTGTGATGAATGCAAACATTGCTTTTCTAAATCTTCTGTATTAACACTAGACTTACCATCTAAATAATGTTGCAATAATCGATGTGCCATAACATCTGGATATCTTCTAATAGGCGACGTAAAATGCGTGTAGTAATCAAAAGCTAATCCGTAGTGACTTGTCTTTTTAGTAGTATAAATCGCTTTAGCCATTGAACGAATTGCTAATTGAGTTAATACATTTTGCTCTTTCGTACCTTCAACATCAGACATTAATTGATTCAATGATTTAGATATTTCTGAATGAGATTTAGTATTTACTTTATATCCAAATCGAGCTGCAAATTTTGCAAATCCTTCTAATACATCTTCCTTTGGTGAATCGTGTACTCTATAAACAAATCCTAATGAGTTCTTCTTCTTTCCTTTCGTTGCAATGAATTCAGCTACTTTTCTATTGGCTAATAGCATAAAATCTTCAATCAATTTATGCGCATCATTACGTTCTTTTACAT
>JBKCCA010000088.1:0-2606 GCA_046305595.1 bacterium | reverse complement strand
TTCTGATGGTACTCGCTTGAAATCATTTATCTCTAAATGATTCGACAAAAAAGTATGTACTGCATGTCCGCCTTCGTGTAACATCGTCGTTAAATCACGCATTGCATTAGCCGACTTCATGAATATAAAGGGAGCAGCACTTTCTGCAAGCGGATAGTTGTAGCCACCTGGTGCCTTGCCTTTTCTTGATTCAAGATCTATGAGCTTATGCTCTTTCATTGTTTTGAGTTTCTCACCAAAATAGGTGTGTAGTTTATCAAAACAGAGAATAGTTTTATTTAATAAGTCATCTGGTCCATTGAATGGTATTAATGCTGCTTTACCACTTACATCTACTTCCGTATCGTATGGTTTTAAAACATCAAGTTGCATTTTACTTCTTCTTTTTTCACTTAAAGATTTTAGTAAAGGCACTACTTCTTTTTCGATTGCATTATGAAAATTAAAACAATCTTCAGCAGTATAATCGAATCGACCTAATGCTTTAAACATATAATCGCGATAATTCTCAAAGCCTGCATTTAAAGCTACTTGATGTCTGATTTTTACCAGTTTTGAAAATAGTTCATCAAGTTCAGCTTTGTTTTGAATTCTACGATGTTGAATTTTCTCATAAACAACCTTACGAATTTCTCTATCTGTATTTTTTAAAAAGTTACTTGCTTGTTCTAGTGTATACTCTTTGCCGTCATGTTCTATCGACATAGCACCTACAATGGCTCCAAATTTTTGTTGTTCAACTTGAAGTTCCATATTCAATGGAATGTTTTCTTGTCTAAAAATTTCAATTTGAGTTTTTAGAGAACGAATGTAAATTCCGTATGTAGATTGATCTAGTTGATCAATAAATTCACTTGATAAGAACTTTTCATTTAATTGATTGCTATATTCAGAGAGTTTTGGTTCTATTTCTGTTGCGAAATATTCAAAATCTTTTTGATGATTTTCATCAGTTGTATCGCATGTCATTTTTATATAACGCCATGCAAAGTCTTCTTCTAATATTGCCTCTAATTCACTTCGTTTTTTCAACCATCCGTATAAATTATTTAAAGAATCAATCGATTCATTTAATAATGATTGATAATAGGGCTCAATATTTTCCCAAGTAATTATTAAATCATTCTTAACAAATGTTCTTTCTAACTTATCTAATTCGTACATATTTATAAGAAATAATTAATTAAATAGAATGTTGCAAACACAACACTTGCAATGCCATTGGTTGTCATGAATGCGAGATTTACTTTGCTTAAATCGTTTGGTTTAACAAGTCTGTGCTGATAAACTAACATAGCAATATAAATTGCTGTACCTACCCAATACCAAATACCATAATTTTCTTGTAAGCCTGGTGTAATGATAAATAATGCTGATATGATGTGTAGTATGCTTGATAATTTCAGTGAATTATTTACTCCCATATATGCAGGTACAGAATGTAATGATAACGATTTGTCGAACTCCTCATCTTGTAAAGAATAGATAATATCGAAACCACTTACCCAAGTTAATACTGCTAATGAATACCAAATCGGAGTAATTGCAAATTCGCCAGTGATTACTAAATATGCTCCAATTGGAGCAAGTGATAAACCGAGTCCTAACACAAAATGACACAATGCTGTAAATCTTTTCATATAACTATATGAAAGCACAATCAACAAAGCTATTGGTGAAAGATAAAAGCAAAGGGGATTAATGAAATTAGTAGTTGCAATAAAAACTATGCTATTTAAAATAACAAAGATTAATGCAGAATTTGCAGATACAATACCTGCGGGTATTTCACGGTTTTTCGTACGCGGATTTTTAATATCAATATCTCGATCGATAAAGCGATTGAAAGCCATTGCGGCGCTACGTGCGGTAACCATACAAACTAACATTAGAATGAATAATTTCAAATCAAAGGTGTTAGATGTTTTTTCTAATGCTAAGAAGTAGCCTATTACTGCAAAAGGTAAAGCAAAAATGGTATGACTAAATTTTATTAATGATAAATAGTTTTTCATTCTTCGATAATAGGTTCGAACTGTTGATTGATTTGATCGATGAAGCCTAATACTTCATCTCTGCCAGTAGTCTCCTCTGCAGAAGTTACGAAGCATTGTGGAATTTCTTCCCAGTTTTTAGCTAATGTTTCTTTAAACAGCTCTACATTTGCTGCTGTTTTTGTTTTAGATTGCTTATCTGCTTTAGTGAAAATAATCACAAAAGGAATAGCCTTTGAACCTAACCAATCGATAAATTCTAAATCTACTTTTTGAGGTTCTAATCTTGAATCTATCAATGCCATTACACACTGAAGGTTTTCTCTTTTCTCGAGGTATGTTTTAATCATTCCTTCCCATGACTTACGAGTAGTTTGAGAAACTTTGGCGTACCCATATCCAGGTAAATCTACTAAGTACCAAATGTCATTAATTTTAAAATGGTTGATGACTTGGGTTTTGCCCGGACTTTGAGATGTTTTAGCTAGGCCTTTTTTACGGCAAAGCATATTTATTAATGATGATTTACCCACATTAGACCTACCAATGAATGCATACTCGGGTAGAGTAGGTTTAGGTAAGGCCGTCATTTTGGTATTACTTATTATAAAT
>JBKCCA010000087.1:0-2574 GCA_046305595.1 bacterium | reverse complement strand
GTCGAATTCAGGTGCACCTAAAATCTTTTCTACATCTTCAAGTGTTAAGGTCTTTCTATATTTTTCTTTTACAGCTACACTTTTTGCAATGCCTCTAATCAAGGTCGCAATCTTTTTCTCTAATCCACGCACACCAGACTCACGCGTATAATCTTCCACTACCTTCTCTACAATCTCTGGCTTCAAGGTAATGTCTTTCAACTTTAATCCGTGTTGCTCTCTTTGCTTCGGAATTAAATATTGCTTCGCAATTTCTACCTTCTCTTCAATCGTATATCCGTTTACTTCAATGATCTCCATACGATCTCTCAATGCAGGGTGAATACCACTCAATGAATTCGCTGTTGCAATAAACATTACGTTCGATAAATCGAAATCTAACTCTACATAATGATCGTAAAAAGCATTGTTTTGTTCAGGGTCTAATACCTCTAATAATGCTGATGATGGGTCGCCTCTGAAATCATTACCTACTTTATCAATTTCGTCTAAAACGAAAACCGGATTTGCAGATTGAGCTTTCTTCAATGATTGAATGATACGACCAGGCATCGCACCTATATATGTTTTTCTATGTCCGCGTATATCAGCCTCATCTCTCACCCCACCCAATGCTACTCTTACATATTTTCTACCAATCGCTTTTGCGATAGATTTACCTAATGAAGTTTTACCAACTCCCGGAGGACCTACTAAACATAAAATTGGAGCTTTCATATTATGCTTCAATTTCAATACTGCTAAGTACTCCAATATTCTTTGCTTCACTTTCTCTAATCCGAAGTGATCTTGATCCAAGACCTTCTGTGCAAACTTCAAATCAAAATTATCTTCCGTGAACTCATTCCATGGTAGCTCTAACAATAACTCTGCATAGTTTAACAATACTGAATACTCAGCCGCAGCCGGATTCATTCTTTGTAATTTATCGAGTTCTTTATTGAATGCATCATGAACTTCTTTCGACCACTTCTTATCCATCGCACGTTCACGCAAATTTTGTAATTCTAAATCAGGCGAATCACTGCCTAACTCTTCTTGAATTTGCTTTAACTGCTGATGTAAAAAATATTCTCTTTGTTGCTTATCAATATCGACACGCACCTTCGATTGAATTTGATTTTTCAACTCGAGCATTTGCAATTCTTTGGTCAATAATTCCAAAACCATTTGCGCTCTTGCTTTCAAATCACTCGTCTCAATCATCTTCTGCTTGTCTTGCAAATCAGCACTCATATTAGAGCTGATGAAGTTTATTAAGAACGATTGGCTTTCAATATTTTTCAAGGCGAAGCCAGCTTCTGAAGGTATGTTCGGTGAAAGCTGAATAATTTGCATTGATAATTCTTTTAACGATGCTACCATCGCTTCGAATTCTTTATCAGATACTAATTTAGCTTCTTCAAATTGCGTAACCTTCGCTTTAATGTATGGTTCTTCTTGAACCAGCTCATCGAGGTTAAATCTTTTCTTTCCTTGTATAATTACTGTCGTGTTACCATCAGGCATCTGCAACATCTTTACGATGTATGCAATGGTTCCTACTTTAAATAAATCATCAAAATTCGGATCCTCAATATTACTGTCCTTCTGCGCTACTACCCCAATAATTTTATTGCCCTTATAAGCCTCTTTTATGAGCTTTATAGATTTATCTCTACCAATTGTGATAGGTATTACCACCCCCGGAAATAATACAGTATTACGTAAAGGTAATATTGACAGAATTTCAGGAGTAGCTTCCGAATTCATGACTTCCTCGTCTTCTGATGTCAGTAATGGGAAAAACTCTGTATCGTCGTTTATAAAGCTAGTATCTAGTTTATTGATGTTAAATGGATCAAAAATGCTCATATTCTCCTCTTTCTTATCTTTTAGTCAAAATGTCACTCATACGATTCAAAAATCGTAGAAATAGACCTATACATTGTATTTCAATTGATATGCCAAGAAAATATTGTCAGATTATAATTTTACTTCTTTTGACTTTTGATCCTTTTGAAATACGGCAGTTTGTGTTTTTCCTTTTAGACGGATGTTCACAATATTAATCTGTTCTGCCTCGATTTCTAGCATGGTGGTATTACTTAATGTTATGGTTTTCCCAAGAGTTTTTTGCGGACATTCGATGAAGATTTTAAATACATCTTTCTCTTGTTTGGTACCTATAAACTTGATAGCTAAAACTTCATTAGCCGATTTGATGTAAAATTTAGATTTCAAATAATCGAAAGTGAATTTTTCAATTTCTTTATCATTTACAGTTATATCCTTAGCATGAAACTTCGATAAACTTTTTTCAAAATCATGATAAGACACATTCATGATTATTTCCCATGAATGTGTTTTATCATTATACTCCATCTTTGTTATTGAAGTATGAAATTTATGTGATGATGCTTGCTTCGTAAAAAAGAATGCACACATCCACAGTAAAATAAATTTCAGTTTAAATATTCGCATACTTATAGTTTACCTTGTTTTTGCAATTGCATTAAATTCGGTTGACTTTGACGCTCATTTTTAAACAATTGAAATTCTGATTCGATAATTTTTTCTGGATAAAAATTATTC
>JBKCCA010000086.1:0-13077 GCA_046305595.1 bacterium | reverse complement strand
CTTAGCAATGCTATTCATTGGTGTTGAGATTATGTCAATTGCGATGTTTGTATTAGCGGGCATACGTAAAAAAGATTTAGCTTCAAATGAAGCAGCATTGAAATATTTTTTAATGGGTTCTTTTGCTAAAGGTTTTTTAATTTTTGGTATTGCTTTAATTTATGGTTTCATACAATGACTTAGCAATGCTATTCATTGGTATTGAGATTATGTCAATTGCAATGTTTGTATTAGCGGGCATCCGCAAAAAAGATTTAGCTTCAAATGAAGCAGCATTAAAATATTTTTTAATGGGTTCTTTTGCTACTGGTTTCTTGCTTTTCGGTATTGCATTAGTATACGGCTTTATAGGTTCATTCAATATTGAAACTATTAGTACAATAGTAACAGAAAGTGGTGGCGATACAGCTGCGCTTTTTGACTTAGGAGTATTATTAATGATTGTTGGTTTATCATTTAAAGTTTCAGCAGCACCATTTCATTTTTGGGCTGCAGATGTTTATGATGGAGCACCATCATTGATTACAGCTTATATGTCATCAATTGTAAAAACAGCAAGTTTCGCAGCATTTTTGAAATTATTTTTAGTAGCCTTCGGAAGTATATACATTCAATACACTTCTACTTTATGGGCGATTTCTGCATTAACAATTGTCGTAGGAAATTTAATTGCATTATATCAAGATTCATTTAAGAGAATGTTGGCATATTCAAGTATATCACATGCGGGTTATATGTTAATTGCTATTTTAGCCTTAGGTGATAGCTCATCATCAGCATTATTCTTTTATGCAACAGCTTATACATTTGCAGCAATTGTTGCATTCAATGTTTTAATAAAAGTAAAACAATTAAAAAATTCTGAAAGCATCGATGCTTTTAATGGTTTAGCTAAAACAAATCCTTTAGCTGCATTCGCACTTACAATTGCGATGACTTCAATGGCAGGTATACCATTAACAGCAGGTTTCTTTGGTAAGTTTTATTTATTTACAACAGCTTTATCACAAGGTTATACTTGGTTGGTAGTGATTGCTGTATTAAGTGCCGTTGTGGGTATTTGGTATTACTTTAAGGTAATCATTGCGATGTATATGAAAGATTCAAATGACGATGCAGTGTTAGAATACAACAGTTCATCGAAATTTGTACTAGTAATAGCTACATTAATTACAATTGCATTAGGACTCTTACCTGGTCTTTTATCAGCAATATTATAATTTTTGCTTATTTTTAGATACAAATGGAGAATACCTTAGAGTTTATAAAGACCTTTTTGCATCCACAGAGTATAATTCAATACGGTGGTTTAGCATTGTTATTGTTTATCATCTTTGCAGAAACCGGATTGTTTTTTGGTTTCTTCTTACCTGGTGATTCATTGTTATTTGTTGCAGGCTTAATGAGCGGCTCAACTTTATTCGATGTAGATATTGTTACTTTAAACTTATCAATTATCGTTGCCGGCATATTAGGCAATTTTGTAGGGTATTATTTCGGAAAGAAAACTGGTCCGGTTTTATTCAAACGCGACGATTCATTATTCTTTAAGAAGAAACACGCTAACGCAGCTAAAAGCTTTTACGATAGATACGGAGGAATGGCTTTAATACTTGGTCGTTTTATTCCGATCATCAGAACATTCGTGCCAATTATGGCTGGAGTTGTAAGTATAGATTTCAAGAAGTTTGTTTTATATAACATTGTAGGTTGTGTTGCTTGGGTTGTATCAATGACATTGTCTGGATATTTCTTAGGTAGAATGTTCCCAAGTCTTCAAGAGAATCTAGAATACATAGTAATTATTATTATTGCAGTAAGTATGATACCTGTTGTTATTACTTATTTAAAAGAACGTAATAGAGCGAAAAACGATATTGCCTAATGCAATTATTGTATAAATCCATCATATGATTCTCGATATTTTTATAACCGTTTTCTTAGTACTGCTCAATGGATTTTTCGTAGCTGCTGAATTTGCTATAGTAAAAGTTAGAGCCTCACAAGTTGAGTTAAAAGCGAAAACTGGAAATCAAACTGCAAAAATCGCTAAAAATATTCTTGCCAACTTAGACGCATATTTATCAGCAACTCAATTAGGTATCACATTAGCTTCATTAGGTTTAGGTTGGATCGGTGAGTCAGTTGTAACTGAAATAATTATACAAAGCATGAATTTGTTTGGCTTTGAAATTACTTTAGAACTTGCCCATCAAATTGCATTACCCATTGCGTTTTTATTAATTACAATTCTTCATATTGTATTCGGTGAATTAGCACCAAAATCTATAGCCATACAAAGACCAGTAACAACTACATTTGCAATAGCAATACCTCTAAATGTTTTCTATTATTTATTTAGACCATTCATATGGGTGTTAAATGGCTTAGCAAATGTTATATTAAAAAAAATAGGAATATCACCTATTCATGGTCATGAGGTACATACATCTGAAGAGTTACAATTATTATTAGATCAAGGTAAAGAGTCAGGCGCATTAGATTCATCAGAACACGAGTTGATTAAAAATGTATTTGATTTTAATGACCGCACGGTTAAGAAAATCATGATACCTAGAACATCAATTGTTGCAATTGATATAGATTCAGACTATAAAGAGTTTGTGAATTTTGTTATCAACGAAGGTTATACAAGATTACCAGTCTATAGAAATACCATTGATGATATTATTGGTTACATACACGTAAAAGATTTATTAGTAAAAGAATTAAAAGATCAAAAAATTAGACTATCAGATTTAATTCGCCCAGTATATTTTATTCCAGAGTCTAAGAAAATTGCTGACTTATTATCAGAGATGAAAAATAAGAGAAACCCTAATATGGCAATTGTATTAGATGAGTTTGGGGGTACAGCTGGATTAGTAACCATGGAAGATATAATTGAGGAATTGGTTGGTGAAATTCAAGATGAACACGACGAAGAAAAACCTAAAGTTGTTAAGCTAGGTGATACAGAATATTTGATTGATGCACAATCAACCATTAGTGATGTAAATGAATTTTTACCACATGCATTGCCAGAAGATGATGAGTATGATTCGGTAGCCGGATTAATGAATGTTGTGTTTGAGAAAATACCTGACTTGGGTGAAGAAATTGAATTCTCGGGTTATAAATTTATAGTAACTCAAAAGAAAAGAAATAATGTTGAAATGGTTAAGATGATAGACATTATAGATTTAGCAAGCAAAGAAACTATCTAATTTGTATCTTTAAAGATGCACCTGTTTTATACACCAGATATTAGAACAAATATTTACACTCTTTCAGAAGAAGAAAGTAAGCATTGTATTAAAGTACTTCGAATGAAAGAGGGAGATGCCGTCTATTTAGTAGATGGCAAAGGCGGGTTCTATCACACTCAAATAGTCGACACGCATCCGAAGAAATGCATAGTTGAAGTACTAGATGTTCAACTTAATTACGGAGCAAGGCCTTATCGATTACATATGGCTATCTCGCCATTAAAGTTTGCAGATAGATTTGAGTGGTTTTTAGAAAAAGCTACAGAAATTGGCATCGACGAAATTACACCTATCATCACAAAACGATCTGAAAAAAAAGAATTAAAGATAGATCGTGCGAATAAGATTGTTGAGTCTGCTATGAAGCAGAGTATGAAAGCATACCACCCATTAATTAATGAAGCTATTTCATTTAATGATTTTATAAAAAATGATTTTTCGAATACAATAAATATGATTGCTCATTGTTTAGGAGATGAGAAGAAAAGTATTTTTGATATGAAAAATCAAGTAGCAAATTATTTAATTCTAATCGGACCTGAAGGTGATTTTACTGAAGAAGAAATAATGGCAGCAAAGTCTAAAGGTTTTCAAGCAGTAAGTTTAGGTAAAGAAAGATTAAGAACAGAGACAGCTGCAATATCAGCATGTGTAATGTTTTCAGCTATGTCGAATTTATGAAAAAGCTAATTTTTATTTCATTATTAATATTAAGCTTGGGCTTCATTTCATTTAGTGTACCGGGATATAAAATTGCTAGATTGAAATACGGTGGTGGAGGTGATTGGTATTCTTCGAGAACTGCATTGAAAAATTTAATAAATTTTTGCAACGAAGAGTTGAATACGAATATTCATACCGAAGAGCAAATCGTAGAACCTGGTTCCATTGAAATATTTAACTACCCATATGTATTTGCTACAGGTCATGGTAATATTATTTTTAGTGATGACGAAGCAGAAAATCTAAGAAAATATTTAACATCAGGAGGCTTCTTACATTTATGTGATAATTATGGTATGAATAATTATGTGCGTATAGCAATGAAAAAAGTTTTTCCTGAATTAGATTTTGTTGAATTACCCTTTGATCACCCTATTTATCAAAAACCATATAAGTTTAATGGCCTACCCAAAATTCACGAACACGACGGTAAAAGACCACAAGGTTTTGGAATTATATATAAGGGCCGATTGGTTTGTTTTTATGACTATGAAGCTGACTTAGGGAATGGTTGGGAAGATATAGGCACTTACCCAAATGATAGCCAAGACAAGCACGATAAGGCTTTAAAAATGGGTGCAAATATTATTCATTATGTACTTACAAATTAATTGGTATTTTTGAATTATGTATCACGTAAACGTAAATAAGACAAACACTTTTGATATTAATGTTGAGAATAACAGCATTAAACTTAATAATGTAGAAAAAGATTTTTCAATTGTTAAGGTATCAGATAATACTTACCATGTTTTATCAAACAACCAATCATTTAATGTTGAGTTGTTAAATATAAATTCTGAGAATAAGACAGCTGTATTAAAAGTGAATGGTAACAAATACGAGTGCGAGATAAAAGATCAATTCGATGATCTACTAAAGAGTCTAGGTTTAGATAATTTAAATACTGTTAAAGTAAATGATATCAAAGCACCAATGCCAGGCTTGGTATTAAAGACATTAATTGAAGAAGGTCAAGAATTCAAAAAAGGTGATAATCTTTTAGTTCTTGAAGCCATGAAAATGGAAAATATTTTGAAAGCACCAGTTGATGGTGTAGCTAAAAAAATAAAAGTTAAGTCGGGAGATAAAGTAGAAAAAAACGAAGTACTTATTCTATTAGCCTAATATACTCTTAATAAAATATCCGAATACATGCGGGAATAATATAGTTGTTATCACCCAACCATTAATAGCTCCCCAAAAATGTGCTTCATGGTTTATATGATCAGATTGATTCTTTGAAGCATACATACAATAAGCTAAATACAGTAATGCAAAAATAAATGCCGGTATGCCAATTGGTATAAAAAACAAGTATATCTTGCTATGTGGATCAAATAATATATAGCTGAACAGCACCGAAGAAATTGCACCAGAAGCACCTAATGAGTAGTAAGAACTATTGTTTTTGTTTTTAAGTATACTACTAATATCACTCAATACAATACCTGAAATATATATTAATGCATACTGCCAATGGCCTACAATTTTTTCTAAGCTAAACGCAAAGAAAAAATAACTCAGCATATTAAATATTAAATGATTGAAATCAGCATGTATAAATCCGGATGTTAGTATAGTATAATATTTTTTCTTTCTGTGAATACTATATGGGTGTAGCATCATCCCTCTAAAGGCATGTGAATTGCCATAAAAACCATAAAGTGAAGTCAGTATAGTAAATACAAAAATTAATGATGATACTGGTGTGTAGCGTATGATGTCTTCCATTATTTCTCTAATCTATATACTGGGTATCTCATAAAAGTTTTTTCAAAGTATTCACTCGATTTATAAATATACTCTAATTGTGCGTATTTATTTTTGGCAAATTCAGCATCTTCTGTTTTCTTCTTTTCGAATTTATCATTTAGGTCTTTATTGTTTTTTAAAAGTTCTGCAGCAGTATCTTCAAAAACATAATCAGAGAAATGCTCTTTCTGTCCTAATATCGCATCGAAAAAATTCCAGTTAAAATATGAATCTACAGCTTCTGGCTCTAGTGTTTCAACAATATATCTGTTTTGAAATTGATCAGCATAAATTATATAATCACCTTTGCGAACTAATATTTGTATTTCTTTTTTATTGAGCTTTACATTTGAATGCAAATAATGACCTTCATATGGTTTGTTAACTGTTTTGTAATCTTCAATATAATAAACTGAAACAGTCATCAAGGTGTCTTTTTTTACTCGTTCAAATTTTACTTTATTCAATACCATTCGATCTATCACTTGATCCCATGCAAATGGTATAATATAAGCTTTTGGTTTTACTACTGAAGTTTTAGGTATATATTTATTATAGAATTTCACATCTTTCTCAAAAGGTTTTGTTCTATCATAGAACAATCGATTGTAATCACCAATTTCTGATTTTTTATAATTCGATTCGTATCCTTTAAATTTTAAAATTTGATTTGAGCTAGTATCTAATTTCCAATTGAGATTGAATTTATCTTGCAATGCTACATCTGCATCGGCAATAAGTTTATTTGTTGTAATTAATTCATAGTCTTTGTTAGCAATTTTTAAACATGATAATAAAAATACATACGAACCTTCTACTCTTTCTGAATATGATTTTAACATATGCGTTTCTAAGGTGAATCCGATTGCGTTAAAGAGAGTAGAGTAGCCTGTGGCATACCTCGGACTTTCATAAAATGCTGGCCATCCTGCTTCGGGTTTATCTGTCCAGTTATTGACATACGGCACCGCATCAAATTTTTTATCTTTCAATTGCTTGTTAAGCTCTGGCATAAAAACATCGTATTGATAATCTGCAATTGTAGCATTCAACTTATCTCGCTGTGTTGCAATATAAGTTACTATATGCTGGTAGTCGGCACCATTGCTAGTGTGGGTATCAATAAATAAATGCGGATTTGCTTTATGAAATATATCAGTAAATGCTTTTGCATTTTTAGAATCTAGTTTTATAAAATCTCTATTTAAATCTAAGTTTTTATTATTAGCTCTAAATCCATATGACTCTGGTCCGTTTTGATTAGCCCTAGAAAATGAATTTCTATTTTTTGAGCCATCAACATTATAGATTGGTATTATATACAAATTTGCATGATCTAATAAGTCATTTAAAGCTGCAAGCTCATAATTGTTTTTAAAGTATTTAACCTTTGTAAGCTTTTCATTATTTAATATTTCTAAGATGTTTTGACAAAGAATAATGCTAGCATCAATTCCCTCGGGTTCACCTGGGTGTATTCCATTATTTATAAGGATGTTTACTTTATTTTTCGTTTTTGTAGTCTTTTTTATTTCTACTAAATGCAAGGGTTCAGCAGCATCTGTATATGCAAATTCAATTATTTTTAGCTCATCATACTTTTTCGCCAACTTTTTATAGTGTGAAATTGTTGCTTCATAGCTTGGAGTTTGATTTCCATTACTTAAATTGTAAGGTATTTCTATAGCTTGTGAATGAATTTGAGTATTACTGAAAATGAATACTAAAATCAAAAAGAGTTTGTTTTTCATGCTATTACTAATATTCTATAAATAAAATAAATTTATAATTAATAAATATATAAATAAAAGTTTATACATTTGCAGATATATATAAACGAATAAATAGGTTAGAAATAGATAAAAAATGAAAGAATTGCCCATTTTAACTCCTGTACAGAGGTTTATAAGGTTATTGAACGTTGAAAGGAGTGAACTATACAGTATTTATTCTTTTGCGATATTTAATGGACTTATAAACTTAACCATACCATTGGGTATACAATCTATCATCAATTTGATAGGTGGAGGTATAGTTTCTAGTTCATGGTTGGTTTTGGTATTAGTGGTAATTATAGGTGTAGCTTTAAGCGGAGTATTGCAGGTTTACCAATTATCAGTAAATGAGAATTTACAACAAAAGATATTTAGTAAATCGGCATTTGAGTTTGCTTTTAGAATACCTAGACTAAAAACAGAAACGATAGATAAATATTATATACCTGAAATGGTTATGCGATTTTTTGAAACGGTTACTATTCAAAAGGGTTTATCTAAAATATTAATAGATTTCTCTACTGCATCATTACAAGTACTATTCGGATTAATATTGCTTTCAATATATCATCCCTCTTTCATAATATACAGTGGTTTGTTTATAGGTATAGTTGTGTTATTAATAAAGCTAACGGGAAATAAAGGTTTGCAATCAGCTTTAAAAGAGTCTAACTATAAATATGAGATCACTAATTGGTTGGTTGATATTGCTAGAAATATGGAGTCATATAAAATGGCAGGCAATACAAATTTACCGATGGATAGAACAGATGAGTTGTTGTCAAAATATTTGAATGCTAGAAAAACTCATTTTAAGATTTTAAAGTTCCAATATTCAAATTTAATACTTTTCAAAGTTTTAGTTACTGCAGGTTTATTATTGATAGGTGGCTTGTTAGTAATTGATCAACAAATGAATATTGGGCAATTCGTTGCATCAGAAATTATTATAATTCTACTTTTATCATCTGTTGAGAAATTGATTTTCAGCATGGAGACTATTTATGATGTACTAGCAGCCGTAGAAAAATTAGGTGGAGTAAATGATTTAGAGTTAGAAAATCAAGGTGGTAGAGAAATTGATTTTGAAAATGTTGAAGCTATAGATATAGAATTAAAGAACTTCAATTACAGATTTTTATATGAATCAGATTATGTATTAAAAAATATTAATCTAGATATAAAAGCTGGCGATAAAGTTTGTTTAGCTGGTTATAATGGTTCTGGAAAGTCTATGTTGATGCATGTTATAGCCGGACTTTATTATGATTATGAAGGTTCGATTAGTTTTAATTCATTTCCATTAAGTAATATCAAATTAGATCATTTACGTTCACAAATTGGAAGTTCATTTGCGAAAGAAGATATAATACAAGGTACCATACTTGATAATATATGTATGGGAAGAAATATAACTTTTGAAGAAGTATTAAAGATTTCGGAAATTATTGGATTGCATGAATATATTCAATCACTAGAAAAAGGTTATGATACATTTTTACATCCAGAGGGTATAAGATTACCTAAAAGTAGAATATTGAAAATTAAACTAGCTAGATGTTTAGTTGGACATCCGAAGTTAATATTAATAGAAGACCACTTTAATTTGTTAGAGAAAAAATACAAAGAACAATTATTAGATTTTATTTTAGATAGTAATAAATGGACAGTTGTAATTGTTTCCAATGACATTGAAATAGCAAATAGATTAGACTATGTTGTCGCATTAAATGAAGGGTCTATTCTTGACATTGGAAGTGTAAAAGAAATGAGTGAAAAAGAATGGTTTAAAACAATTATAAAATCTTAGTGATATGTTGAATATAAGTGAAAATAGAGTAGATCAATATATAGATCCTAAGAAATTTAAATCTTGGAAGGAGATAAAAAGTTCGAGGCCCGAAAGAATTTTTGCGAGGTTGCTTGGAATATTTTTTTCTTTTCTATTTATAATAATGTTTTTACCATGGACACAGAATATTAGAAATCGTGGGTATGTTACAACATTAAATCCGAATCAAAGACCTCAAACAATCAATTCGATTATAGCGGGTAAAATTGAAAAATGGTATGTAAAAGAAGGTACTAGAGTTAAAAAGGGAGATACCTTAATGGTAATATCAGAGATTAAAGACGATTACTTTGACCCACAACTTTTAGATAGAACACAACAGCAGATAAATTCAAAAAAATTATCGGTAAGCTCTTATATAGAAAAAATAAAAGCTTTAGATAATCAAATTGACGCCTTAACTAAAACTCAGGCGTTAAAATTGGAACAAACGAAAAATTATATAGAACAAGCATATCTAAAAATTAAAACAGATAGTATAGAACTAGAAGCAGCTAATACGAATTATTCAATTTCTGTAGAACAATTACAGCGAATGGAGAAGTTGTATAAAGACGGATTGAAGTCTTTAACAGATTTAGAAACTAGAAAGTTGAAATTACAAGAAGCTCAAGCGAAAAAAATATCTGCCCAAAATAAATTACTTACTTCAAGAAATGAGTTAATTAATTCTAAGGTTGAGTATAATTCAATTCAGAATCAGTACATAGATAAACTATCGAAAGCAGAATCTGATAAATATACTGCAATGTCTTCATTATATGATGCAGAGATTGATGTGACTAAAATGCAAAATCAATTTTCAAATTATTTAGTACGTGCAGGTAATTATTATATCATATCTACGCAAGATGGATTTATAACTAAGTTGTATAAGAGTGGTACAGGAGAAACTGTAAATGCAGCTGAGCCAATTTTAAGTATCATGCCAGCGAGTTTCAATTTAGCAATTGAAATGTATGTTTTACCTCAAGATATGCCTTTGATACAAGTAGGGTCTAAAGTAAGAATGGCGTTCGATGGTTGGCATGCAATTGTATTTAGTGGTTGGCCAAATACTTCTTATGGTACTTTTGGTGGTAAAGTAGTTGCTATAGACAATATCATATCTGACAATGGTAAATATCGTGTAATGGTATCACAAGACCCAGATGAGCATACTTGGCCTGAAGAAATTAGAATAGGTTCTGGAGCATCTTGTATTACCTTATTTAAGGATGTTAAAATCGGATATGAAATTTGGCGAAATCTTAATGGTTTCCCACCTGATTATTATAAAGAGTTAAATGAAGTTTCAATAGATAAGAATAATCAATCGAAGTCAAAAAATGAAAAATAGATTAGTTATTCTTTTTTGTTTACTTGCTTTACAATTGAATGCACAAGACAGCACTGTAGTGTTTGGTCCGAATGCTTTTTTATATTACCTCAAAAACTATCACCCTATTGCGAAGCAAAGTAATTTGATTATTGAAAATGCGAAGTCAAATTTATTAAAATCAAGAGGTGGCTTTGATCCGAAATTGTATTCTAGTTTAGATGAAAAAAACTTTGACGATAAAAATTATTATTCATTTCTAGATGCAGGATTAAGAATACCAACTTGGTATGGTGTAGAATTCAAGACTAATTTTCAACAAAATACAGGTACAAACCTAAATCCAGAAAATCAAATGCCATATAATGGTTTAGCACAAGTAGGTGTTGACTTTTCTGTATTGCAAGGTTTATACATTGATGAAAGAAGAACAGCTTTAAAGCGAGCAAAATTATTTTTAAAGTATTCAAATTTTGAACAACAAGCTTTATTGAATGATTTAATATTGGAAGGTATGACTGCTTATTGGAATTGGGTAGCAGCCTTTTATCAATTAGAGGTACAAAGCCAAGCTGTTCAATTGTCATTCGTAAGATATCAATCAATTAAATCTAGCTTTATATTAGGTGATCAGCCTGCTATTGACACATTAGAATCATACATTCAGTATCAAACAAGGTTATATGCTAAAATTCAATCAGAGCAAAATCTAATTGAAAAGCAATTGTTACTATCTACTTATTTGTGGAACGACAATGATGAACCATTAGAAATAAGCAGTAAAATTATTGCACCTGCTTATAATGATAAACAAAACTTAAAGTTAGTTGACAGTATTATCAATACAATATACGTTGTTTCAGAGCAACACCCGGAGTTGAAAAAATATGAATTTAAATTATTGGACTTAGACTTAGAGCGAAAATTAAAAGCAGAAAAGCTAAAACCAAATTTAGATGTTAAGTACAATTTCTTAAATGAGCCAGTTAATTCTGTGCCTTGGGATGGATTGAATTCACAAAATATAAAATGGGGAGTGACATTTAGTTATCCGATTTTATTAAGAAAAGAAAGAGGTGATTTGCAACAGACAAAAATTAAAATAAAAGAAACAGATTGGATGAGAGATTTGAAAAAATTAGAACTCCAAAATAAATTAAATACTGTACAATCTGAATTAGTAAATACTCAAAATCAATTGCAATGATACAATTCAGTATTAGTAAATTATCAAGCGATGCTAAATGCTGAATTAACTAAATTTAATAATGGAGAAAGCTCTGTATTCTTAATTAATTCACGAGAGATTGCTTTAATACAAGCACAATTAAGCTTGATTAGCTTAACAGCAAAATACCAACAGCTTTATGTTAAGAAACGTTGGGCTGTTGGTAATTTATATGAATAGAATTATTGCTTAATAATTTTATGGGTATTACCAGAAGTCTTTAAAAACAACATTCCAGCATCTACATTTTGTAAATCAATTTTATTAATTCCATTATTTAATTCACCAGTTAGTATCAATTTTCCCATTGAATTAAATAATTGGAATTCATCTTTTTTAGTTGATTGAATATATAAATGTGTAGAACTTGGGTTCGGATAAATTTTTATATCATTTAACTTCTCGTTGTTAATACCAACAACAGTTTTGTTTATTACAAATCTTAAATTAAAATTCGATTGTACTAATGAGAAGTCAGTATTAAACTGAATCGTGGCATCAAATATACCTGATGTATCTTTTGTATTAATTGTTACAGGTAAATAAGCTGCTTCTCCAATATTAATATTTAAAGAATCGAAATTCATTTTTACGAAATCGATAGTTGAAATACCGTTTGAAATCTTGACGTTCTTATTTCCATTATTTATGATTGGTACATAAACTGTAATAGAATCAATGGTATCACTTAATGTTAAAACTTGTATAGAATCTAAAAAGTAAATCGATGGTACTATTAGGGTATTTGATGTGCCTATGATTTTGGTTATACGTTCATTGAATTGCGGATAATCAATAAATGGGTTTCTATTTTTTTGTAATGATGCAATAGCATCATTTCTCTTTTTTTCAATAACACTAGGCGTGTACTGATTATGCCAAGCTCTTAAAATACTTTCTTGTGGTGCAAAATGGTTTGCATAATCTGAATAGCGTATTACGAAATACATCATTGCTCTAGCAACATTCCCTTTATGTACATCACGAGGTTCGTATAAATTATTAGAACCTAAATGCGAAGGAAAATTTGTTGCATCGTTTTGATAAGGTGTAGATGCAATACCGAATGGGAAGTTTCCTCTGCTGTTATTCGCATTGGCGTCGGTAGGAAATAAATGATATAAATCTGAACGCATCGGCTCATCTTGATTGAAAAA
>JBKCCA010000085.1:0-1170 GCA_046305595.1 bacterium | reverse complement strand
GTATAAATCTTCATCCTCGTAAACATCCCCATAATAATTATTATTAATGACCGTGCGACCATCATCATAATTAGCGCCATCACTGTATTGAGGGTTGTTATAATTACTTTGGATGTTATTGCTCTGAGAATTTTGTGGTGTAGATTGATAGTTTACGCCAGAGGTATTTTGTCTCTGAGGGTCTTCATCGTACATATTACTATTGGCAGGAGACATATTACTGACCTCAACTTCAGGGTTGTAGATCGCATTTGTTCTTGCATCAGATTTTGAGAAATACAAATCATCGTCACTACCACGGTAGCTCGATTGATTCATCGAAGAGCAAGACATCAGTAAGATACTGCTTCCGACTAAAATGCTTAATTGTGTTTTCATGGTATGTTCCTCCAATGTAATTTGGACGTATTTATATCAATAACGTTTAAAAATATGCAATTGTTATCGAATATTTTCTTTATTTCGTAGGTAGTATTTTTATTACACAAATTTACCCATTTTTGAGGGTAAAATAATTTAATTTTTAAGCTATAATGAGCAAAGGTATAACGAGTAGAGCGACCGATTATTCGGCATGGTACAATGAATTGGTAAACAAAGCAGATTTGGCAGAGCATTCTGATGTAAGAGGCTGTATGGTGATAAAGCCCTATGGTTATTCGATATGGGAGAAAATGCAACAGCAATTAGATAAGATGTTTAAAGAAACAGGACATTCGAATGCTTATTTCCCCTTATTCATACCCAAGTCATTTTTCTCAAAAGAGGCTTCGCACGTTGACGGATTTGCTAAGGAATGTGCAGTAGTTACACATTATCGTTTGAAAGAAGATGGTAATGGAGGCATTATGGTTGACCCAGATGCTAAATTAGAAGAGGAGTTAATTGTTCGACCAACATCCGAAACAATTATATGGAATACTTATAGGGGCTGGATACAATCGTACCGTGACTTACCAATTTTGGTAAATCAATGGGCGAATGTTGTTCGTTGGGAAATGCGTACGAGATTGTTTTTAAGAACAGCAGAGTTCTTATGGCAAGAAGGTCATACAGCACATGCCACATCAGAAGAAGCAATTGCAGAGACAGAACAGATGTTAAATGTATATGCAGAGTTCGTAGAGAATTTTATGGCGGTGCCGGTTGTAAAAGGAGTGAAGACAGCGA
>JBKCCA010000084.1:0-2632 GCA_046305595.1 bacterium | reverse complement strand
TATCTAAATAGCTTAATTAATAACTGATTAATTTCAGTTACAGATAGTCTTTCAATGCATTCGACACTAACTTTATGATCATACAATTCAGTTGAGTCATTAACCTCTGAGTATATCTTAAATGAGTTTTCAGACTTTATTAAATAGAATTTAATCTCATGTTCATTTATCGTTTCGAAAGTTGTAAAAAGTAAAATTTTGTAGTAAGAATTATCTTTACTATAAACTGCAGATAGAAATAACTTGAGTTCATGTATCGTTCTACAAAGCTCATAATTTTCATCATATATAGCATCTTCTAAATACCTATCGAGTATTCCAATTCGATTTTGTCGAGGTGCCCATACATACTCTGCTACATAGAATCTAAAGGGATTGTTTTTAAGAGTCTTGATTTTTTCATCTAAGCTCGCGTTGATGTCACGCCACATTGGGTGCTCATCTCTTTTAACTGGTTCTAACATACATTTAAAAATTAAGGTTAATAAATAGTATGTATCTCGAAATGGTAGGAGTGACGTTTATTTTGGCTGTCAGCCCGTATTATTTTACCACCGTGGTGTCTACACTCGGTTGGTATCCTTTCTAAGGATTCGAAATACAATGTAAAAGTATTAAAAATATCAGAAGAATTAAATAATTAACTTATTAAATTTTTGTAAATTACACACTTGAACGATAATTACCCATTATTTAACTCAATATTAATATGAATATTTCTTTACCTAAATTCTTAATAGTTTTTACCTTAATACTATTATCTACTAAATTTTCTAACGCCCAAAATGTAGCTTTAAATTTCGATGGTATAGATGATTATGTATCTACTAGTATTCCTCCCATTGCTGGCAATACTGCTAAAACTATTGAGGCATGGGTGAAAACGACAGCTAATTGTGATCCTAATAACGGCGGACTTCAAAATGTGATTGTAGATATGGGTACACAGGCAACAGGATTGAGGTTTACACTTAATATTTTATTTAGTAATGCAATTAGAGTAGAGGTACAGGGTAATGGAATAAGTGGTACTACTCCGATTAACGACGGACTTTGGCATCATGTTGCAGCGGTATACGATCCATTAGCTATGACTAAAGTAACGCTTTATTTAGATGGAGTTGTAGAAGCTACAGGCAATTTTACGGTTACTGTAAATACTTCTTCGACCGGTAATATACAATTAGGTAGAAGAGTAGATGGTATACACCATTTTAATGGCTCTATGGATGAGGTAAGGGTATGGAATGTGGCAAGAACACAAGCACAAATTACTAATAATATGAATGCAATATTGTGTAATCCTACCACCAATTTAATCGCATATTTCCCCTTCTTTGAAGGTACTGCAGGGATTAATAATGTTGCAAACAATCAAATTAATTCTTTCGGAAATTCTTTTGGTGATGTTACCTTAAATAATTTCAGCTTAACAGGTGCAATATCAAATTATGTAGCAGGTAAGGTATTAACTGCAGGTATGACTTACACTAAAACCAATTTAACTAGATGCAATACATATACATGGCCTCTAAATAATCAAACTTATACCACAAGCGGAAATTATCTTGCTAAAACAATTAAATCAAATGGTTGTGATTCTATAGTAAAGTTGAATTTAACTATCACTAATATATTGAGATCGAATGTTAATATAAATGCATGTGATACATTCTTATGGTCTCAAAATGGAAATATATATACTAATTCAGGTACTTATTCTGATACTGTAATATCTTCTTTAGGTTGTGATTCTATAGTAACTTTAAATTTAACTATTAATACAATTCCACCAACTATTCAAAATGTAAGTGCATGTGATTCTTATACATGGTCAGAAAATAATCAAACTTACACACAAAGTACTCAAGCGTTTATAAATTTAAAGAACAGCAGAGGTTGTGATTCATTACTCATTCTAAATTTAACTATTAATAAAAAAGATTCTTCTTCTTTAAATGTAAACCAATGTAATCCTTATACATGGAGTTTAACCGGACTGACATATACTCAAAGCGGAATTTATAAAAGAACGATATTAACAAGTAATGGTTGTGATTCAGTTGTTACTTTATATTTACAAATATCACCAGCTTATAGAAATATTATCAATGAAGTAGCATGTAAATCTTTCACATGGGATAAAAATGGTAAAACATATACTTCAAGTACAATGGATTCTGTAGTATATAAGACAGCTGCTGATTGTGATTCTATATTAGTTCTAGATATTTATATTGTTAGTTTTGATGTATCTGTTTCAAATAAAACTACTTATCTAGAAGCAAATTTATCAGATGCGCAATACCAATGGTTCAATTGCATAACCCAATTACCTATTGTTGGTGCTACTTCTCAAGCCTTCAGTCCTAATTCAACTGGTAGTTATAAATGTATCATTACTTATCTAGGATGTGTAGATACTTCATCATGTGTAACATATGTTAAAACAGTTGGTTTGAATAATACATTAAACCATAATATTAACATTTACCCAAATCCCGCTCAAGATTTTATTTATATAGAAGGTCTATCTGAAAATATAAATCAAGAAGTCTTAGTATTTGACGTACATGGAAGTATAGTGATTAAATAATTGAAAATAGTAAATGGTAAAATTGATATTCAAAAT
>JBKCCA010000083.1:0-2095 GCA_046305595.1 bacterium | reverse complement strand
GGGTTCATTTAGCATCTTACAAGACAATACATTTAAAAAATTAAGAGTCTTATTAGATGAAGTATCTGAAAAGAATGCTGAAAAGGGAACCAACGAACAAAAGGTTGGAGATTTTTATGCATCGGCGATGGATTCAGCAGGTATTGAAAAAGCTGGACTTTCAGTGTTGAAAGCGGAGATGGAAGAGATCGCAGCTATCAAAACAAAAGATGATGTATTGAAGTGCACTGCTATGTTACAAAGAAAAGCGATGGCACCCATGTTTAGCTTTTATGTGTACATAGATTTAAAAAATTCAGCTTCGAATATTGCTTATGTAGATCAAGGCGGATTGACATTACCAGATAGAGATTACTACGTAGGTACTGATGCGCGTTCAAAAGAAATAATGATTGCTTATGCAAATCATTTGGAGAACATGTTTAAGTTGATGGGCGATGATGCAAAATCAGCAAAGAAAAATGCAGAGACTATTATAAAAATAGAAACAGCATTAGCAAAAGCATCTAAGACAAGAGTTGAGTTAAGAGATACTGAAGCGAACTACAATAAGATGAAAGTTGCTGACTTAAATAAGTTAACATCTAACATCAATTGGTCAACACATTTTGATAGATTAAAAATGGCTAAGGTTGATGAGATTGTTGTAGGTCAACCTAATTTCTTAAAATCATTAGATAAATTAATTTCAACTGAAAGTGTTGATGCTTGGAAAACATATTTACGTTGGAACTTAGTATCATCAATGGCGAATAAGTTAAACAATTATTTCGTTCAAGAAGATTTTGCATTTAATGAAAAAGTATTGAATGGTGCAAAAGAGATGAAGCCAAGATGGAAGAGAGTGTTGAATGATATTGACAACGGATTAGGAGAGGCATTAGGAGAAATATACGTGAAGAAATATTTTTCTGAAGAAGCTAAGAAACGTTGTTTAGAAATGGTGAAAAACTTGCAAGTTGTTTATCGTGAAAGAATTCAGGCATTAGACTGGATGACAGAAGAAACAAAGAAGCAAGCGATTGCTAAGTTAGATGTGTTCATTACAAAAATTGGTTACCCTGATGAGTTTAGAGATTACTCTAAATTAGAAATAACAAAAGAATCATATGCAAAAAATGTAATGGCAGCAAATGAATTTGCATTTGATGTGATGATCAATAAAATTGGCAAACCAGTTGATAAAAAAGAATGGGGTATGACACCTTATACTATCAATGCTTATTATAATCCGACAGTAAATGAAATCGTTTTCCCGGCAGGCATTTTACAATTCCCATTCTTCGATCCGCAGGTTGACGATGCTATCAATTACGGTGGTATTGGAGCAGTAATTGGTCACGAGTTTACACATGGTTTTGATGATCAAGGATGTCAATTCGATAAAGATGGTAACTTAAAAAATTGGTGGACAGCTGAAGATGCTAAGAAGTTCAAAGAGAAAACTACGATGTTAGTAAATCAGTATGATGCATTCACTGTATTAGATTCAGTACATGTAAATGGTTCATTGACATTAGGTGAGAACATTGCAGACTTAGGCGGATTAAGTATTGCTTATGATGCTTATACAAGAACAGAAGAAGCGAAGAAGAATGAGAAGATAGATGGCTATACAGCAAAGCAAAGATTCTTTATGGGATGGGCGCAAGTATGGCGTCAGAATATCACAAAAGAAAATTTAATGCAGAGAATAGTAACAGATCCTCATTCACCAGGCATACACAGAACTAATGGTCCATTGATGAACATGGTTGAATTCTACGAAGCATTTAGTGTGAAAGAAGGAGATAAGATGTGGAGACCAGAAGCAGAAAGAGTAAAAGTTTGGTAGTGTTAACATCCGAATAAAAAAAGAGCCTCGTAAAATTTACGAGGCTCTTTTTTTATAATCTGTTGGTATCGCTGTTAACGAGCATTTTCTTTAACATGAATTCAACATATTTACGGTCTTTACCAAGAGCTTTCATTAGATTATTGATAAGAGCTTCTTCATTACCATTTGTATAAGCTAAGTCAGCATCTGTTAAATCTCTGTACTTACGCTTTACCTTAATTCTAATTTTATCCCAGTTATTTCCTATTTGTAAATCAG
>JBKCCA010000082.1:0-1133 GCA_046305595.1 bacterium | reverse complement strand
CAAAAAAAGGTTTAGGTAATTCATGGTGAACACCTGCTGCAGTAACAGACTTTTCTTGCATAGCCTCTAACAAAGCAGCTTGCGTTTTGGGTGGAGTTCTATTGATTTCGTCAGCTAATACTATGTTTGAGAAAATAGGTCCGGGTATAAACTTAAAATTTCTATGCTCATCTAAAATCTCAGCGCCTGTAATATCAGACGGCATTAAGTCTGGAGTAAATTGAATTCTATTGCTAGATAAATCTAATACTTTACCAACTGTTTGAACTAATAGAGTTTTCGCTAATCCGGGTACGCCTACTAATAAGCAATGCCCATTACTAAAAATAGATATCAATACTGATTTTAAAATATCATCTTGCCCGACAATTACTTTAGATATTTCTGTTTTTATTTCTCTATAGTTTGCTGCTAAAGCATCTATTGCTTCTACCTCTGACTTATACATATATATTATTTTTTAAGAGCATTTGCACTTTCATTAAACCAAGGAGTTAAAACCTCACAAGATTTGTATTCATCATTAATTCTAATAAAAGTAGTACCTCTTTTTTTCTTGAACCAATCTGCCATTACTTTATTTTGTTTATTAGACATAGCAGCTTGTTGTATTTTTTGATAATCATTTTTTAAGTTAGCTTGATGTGGGTCTGTTTTTGAAACATACTGAATCATTCTATATTGTTGATCACCTGAAGCAGTTTTAAATAATGTTGCTTGAGCAATTTCACCTACTTTCATATTTTCAATTTGAAAATAAATATTTGGATCTAATTGATCAGTCGGAATTTTCGTAGAACCATCTTGTTGATTTTGCAATAAACCTCCATTGTTTTTTGATGCTTCATCATCAGAGAATTTTAATGCTGCTTCAGAGAAAGTCATTTTATCAGTAAGAATTAAAGTATAAATACTGTCTAATAATGCTTTTGCTTTAAGCATATCTGAATATTCAATTGCAGGCTTCAATAATATATGACGAACATTAACTTGTTCTCCTCTACGCTCAATTAATTGCACAATATGAAATCCGAATTCTGTTTCTACAATCGATGACAACTCACCTGGTTTAAGTTTAAATGCTACTGCTTCAAATGCTTTAACTAGTTCACCTCTACCAACGAAGCCTAATT
>JBKCCA010000081.1:0-2836 GCA_046305595.1 bacterium | reverse complement strand
TCAAATGCAGGCGGTATACCTGAATTAAATATTGATGGTGTGACAGGTTTCTTAGATGAGGTAGGTGATATCGAAGCAATGGCGAATCATGCTATTTACATCTTAGAAGATGATGCTCGATTAAATACTTTTAAAGAGAATGCTTTGAAGCACGCGAAGACATTTGATATTAAGAATATTATGCCGATATATGAGGCGTATTATCTAGAAGTCATAGAAAAGAGTAAAAAAGTAGCTAGTAGCTAGTAGCTAGACGTAGCTAGTTACTCTGCAAATAATGGATTTCTCAAGAATTCATCGTCTGTTAAACTTTTCAAAAATGCAATCACTTTTATTTGCTCTGCAGAAGTTAAAGCGATTCCACCATGTAACCTTTTATCGACAGTACCTGTGCTACTTATATTGCCTGTATAATGCGCCATCACTTCTTCTAAAGTATTGAAACGACCATCGTGCATATATGGCATTGTCTTTTCAATATTTCTTAAAGTTGGTGTTTTGAATTTATACAAATCACTGTCTTGTAATGTCACTAAGTTTCTGCCTTTATCTATGAATCGTGCGATCCCATTATTATGAAAATTTTCATCTGTGAATAGGGGAGCAGTATGACATGAATTACACTTTGACATAAAGATATTCATACCCTCAATTTCTGCGGATGTTAAGGCGCTTGAATTCCCCTTCACATATTGATCATAACGAGAATTATCACTCACCAACATAGTCATGAATTGTGATAATGCAAACATCAACTCAACACTTGTTATACTATCAGTACCAAATGCTTTTTTGAATAATGCAGGGTACTGAGCATGCTCACGTAATTTTCTAATAACGTTTGGCATTTGTTCATCCATCTCAACCGGATTTTGAATGGGTGCAAATGCAAATAAATCTAAATCTAACACACCTCCATCCCAAAAGAAATATTTTGACCATGCAACATTTTGTATGCTAGGTGAATTTCTATTTCCATTTAAATCATCAATACCATGACTCAATGCATGATCAAAATGCGCAAAGGCTGCACTTTGTTGATGACAACTCGCACATGAAATACTACCATCTCTCGATAATATTCCGTCGTAAAATAATTTTTTGCCTAATTCAAAGCCTTCTTTTGTTACTGCATTATTGCTGAACTTATATAAGGGATCAGAGAAATTGCTAGGTTTTACAAAGCCTTCAAAAGCTGTAGGGGTAGGAGTAACACTCTCTTCTTTTTTATTACATGCTGTAATAAAAAGCACACTCGATAAAACTACAATTAGACTAATTGACTTCATATTAATTTGCAACAGTTATTACACTAAACATATTTTTATAATTGTCAGCTATGTTTTTTGAAAAAGGTGTAAGCATTACAGTCGGATATCTGTCTAAATCTACTTCGTAATTTCCTCTAATCACTTTTTCAGCATCAACTTTCAAATATAAATTTGAGCTCGAGTTTTTTACACCTACAATTTTATTTGTTAAATCTAATTCTACAGTTCTTAAATTATTTACTGTAGGGGTATTCATTCCTCCAAAGCCACCTATATGATAAACATATGGTATCGCATTCGTAGTATCACCCTTCGGTTTAGATTGATGTAATTCTAATTTCAAGAAAATATATCCCTGATTCCATGTCCAGTACATATCTGCTGCATAAGCCCCCACATCTAACACACCAATACGCTCTGCTATGCTTTTTGTATTTCTCAAACTATCAACACCTATTAAAAATTTGATTTTTGTATAAGTTCCTAATGGTAAATTATTAATGCTGAATTGATGAGATGGCTTGTCTATTTCTTTAATCAAAAAATATGATTCATCTTGAGGAACTACATAATCTTCATTGTTCTCATTCACCAATACAATATTACTTATGAAGTAGTTGAATTTTTTAACCTTAAATGATTGTTCAAATTGATTTGAATAAATCATAGAGTCTAAAACTAATTCTTGTTCACCGTAAACATTATCAATATTAACCTTTAAGCTAAAATTGTTAGATGGTTCTACCTCATCTTTTTTACAAGCTGTAAAAACTGATATGAATATTAATAATATATATATGTATCCTTTTTTCATTATGCGTTTAATTGAATATTAAACAAATTCTTCATCCATGAATCTTCTAACTTCTGAATGCCAATGCTAGTCCACTCTTCTAAATTCTTAGCTAGTGTATTTACTACCATTGTCTCTGAATCTATTTTATGTTCATCAATAGCTTTTTGAAATTCATCACGTGATAAAGTATGAATTTTACTACCATCCGTATAAGAAAACAACATTCGATCAAAAAAGTTGACGTTCATTTCTTTTTCTATGTCTTGTAGTAAATGAACCGATTTATCGATTGAACAACCACTAGCCGGATTCAAATGCTCATCTACTCCTAACAATATGATTCTGTTATCATACATATTCCAGAATGCTCTCAACTCTTTGTTATGGGCTGTCCAGTTTTGACAAAAAGCCTCTAATCGATTTGCGATTTCAGTCGCCATCGTTTCTGTTAAATTTTCTTTAACAGTGTAGATCCATAATTTTGAATTCGGATGATACGAGTCTATGTTGTTAATGCCTTTCATTATAATGATTATAATCCGTTTGCTCTCGCAGTAATTTCTGCTATGTCTAATACTTGTACTTCTGCTTCTTTTTCAAAATGCTTAACACCATCTCTGATCATTGTCATACAGAACGGACAAGATGCAGCGATAATATTTGGATTAGTAGTTAATGCTTCTTCAACACGTTCCACGTTGATATCTTTTGTACCATTCTCTGGTTCTTTAAACATCTGTGCTCCACCTGCACCACAACACAATCCGTT
>JBKCCA010000080.1:0-6581 GCA_046305595.1 bacterium | reverse complement strand
CCAATGATCTGTCATACGATCAGCGTATGCACAGAGTATGCAATACATTGTCTAAAGCTGGTTACGAAGTTTTGTTGGTTGGACGCAAACGTAACTTTTCAATTGAATTAAAAGAGAAGCCATATGGTCAAAAAAGAATTAACTGTTTTTTTGAAAACGGTAAGTTCTTTTATATTGAGTATAATATTAGACTTTTCTTTTTCTTACTTTTTACTCGCTTCGATATTGTTAATGCAAATGATTTAGATACTATATTACCTTGTTTTTTTGTATCAAAAGTAAAAGGTAAAGATTGTATTTATGATGCACATGAGTATTTCACAGAAGTACCCGAAATACTACACAGACCATTTACTAAAAAGATCTGGGAAACCTTAGAGAGATTTGTGGTACCTCGCTTAAAACATTGCTATACAGTAAGTGAAAGTATTGCAATATTATTTCAAGAAAAATATAAAACCACTTTCGATATTATCAGAAATGTTCCTATATTAAATAGTGATAACAAATTTTTATACAAGTATAATGATGAGCATGAACGCTATATTATTTATCAAGGAGCATTGAACCAAGGAAGAGGATTAGAGTGTTTAATAGAATCTATGCAGTGGATAGATTGTCATTTATATTTAGTTGGCGAGGGTGATTTAAGTGAAGAATTAAGAGTTCTAGCACAAAAGTATAAAGTAAAAAGTAAGGTTAAATTTATGGGTTATATTGAACCTAATAGATTGCCAAATATTACAAACAAAGCATTCTTAGGTATAAATGTTTCTGATAATTTAGGATTGAGTTATTATTATTCATTAAATAACAAATGCTTTGATTACATACACGCAGGCATACCATCAGTAACAAATAATTTCCCAGAATACATCAAAATAAATGAGCAATATCAAGTAGCTGTTTTAACAGACTTGAATGCTAAAAATTTAGCGAGCTCGGTCAATTTATTATTGAATGATAGAACATTATACAATAAATTAAAAGCAAATTGTTTATTAGCTAGAGAAGAATATAACTGGCAAAATGAAGAACAAAAATTGCTAGAAATTTATAAAAGAATAGCTTAATCTTTACAAATCGAATATAGTTTGTAAAAATCTAAGAGTCTTATATTAGGCTTTGTAGACAATAAATTTCTTTCAATTCCTTTAGCAAAAAGGATGTATATAATTTTATAGATAATTGTAAAATTATATTTCTTTAATAGCTTGTATGTCGACAGTAAAGGTATACTCTTTAGTAATAAATTATTAGGATGTAATTCAGCAATCTTTTTTAAGTTGATAGAAGCAATTTCGACTTTCTTTAGATATATACTTGAATCTTCTAAACCATCATGTAATAAGGGATTATCAATATGTAAGAGCTTTAATTTATGCGATTGCATTTCTAATGAAAACAACGTGTCTTCATGTCCGTATACCTTAATCTGCTCATCAAATTGAATATCAGTAAACACCTTTTTTCGAATTAATAAATTACAAAACTTCGCAGATATATAGGGTTTAAAATTTCTTTTTTCTACACTAAGTGATTCACGTTCTAATCCATATTTCCACCTTAATAATCTCTTTTGATCTACACAAGTATTAAGATATTTGATACCCCCATAAACCACATCATAACTTTGGCAAACTGACAAATACTTTTGAATAAAAGTATCATCAATTACAAGCATGTCACTATCAATGAATAATAGATATTCATAATTAGCCATTTCAGCAAGCTTATTTCGAATAGCTGATCTACCAATATTATTATCTAATAACTCATATTTACAATGTTCGAGAGAATGTATTTTAGAATTATTTGTATGTGTTTGGGAAGATGCATCATCTAGACATAATATTTCAAAATTATGTTCTAGAGACATTAATTGGTCATGTAATGACTTCACTAATGAATAAACATCTTGATTATAAACTGGTATTAGAATAGATAACACAATGCAAAATAAAGAAAATTTAAAGAGCAGATGCAACCCTTTATATTTTTATTCGTCTTTAAATTGAATTGTTCACCTAAACATATATAAATTATGAAAAAACACTTACTCTTAGGTTTGTTTGTAATTACACTTACAACCTTAATTATTAATCAATTAACAGCATCAAGTAAATTAGATTGCTTAAAAGGAAATGGTACAGTTGTATCGGTTGATAGAAATTTAAACGGATTTAATAAAGTTGAAGTTAAAGGTGCATTTGAAGTAATTATTGTAAAATCTAATACATTTAATGTAAAAATTGAAGCTGATGAAAATTTAGTCGAAAACATTAAAACAGAAGTGAAAGATGGTAAAATACTGATTTCAAATAATAAAAGTATTTGTGGCTCGAAGGAGATGAAGTTAACGCTTTATATGCCTGAATTAAATGCTATTAATTGTAGCGGAGCTTCAGTAATAAAATCGAATGATAGTTTTGAATCAGAAAAGTTTGAAATTAAATCATCAGGTGCCAGTGAAATTAGTGTAATGGTAAATACTAAGCTATTAATTTCTAAATACTCGGGTGCATCCAACATAAAGTTAAAAGGTAATGCAGATACACACGCACTTGAAACTACTGGTGCATCTTCATTGAAAGCAACAGATTTAGTTGTAAAAAAATATGCAATAGATTCAAGAGGAGCTACTGATTGCAAGATTAATGTAACTGAAGAGTTAGCAGTTACATCTAGCGGAGCAAGTGATATTAAATACTTAGGTGATCCCAAGATATCTAAGTCGATTAAAGGTGCTAGTAGTATCTCAAAGTTATAACATAACATTATTTTTTACGCTTTTGATGAAAAATTGATTGAATCTATCATAGATTAATATTACTTTCATAAAAAATAGCGTATAAATTGATTCAAAGATTCACCGATAAGTTGAGTTTAAAAGAGAAAAAGAAAGTCATAAATGCATGGGCATTTTATGATTGGGCTAACTCTGTATATAACCTAACGATTACTTCTACAATTTTTCCTATTTATTGGTCAGTAGTTACTTCAAATAACGGCAGCAATACTGTGACATTTTTAGGCAGGGAGTTTGTAAATACAGCTTTGTACTCGTATGCGCTTTCTGCGTCATTCTTATTTGTTTCATTGATATCACCTATATTATCAGGTATAGCAGATTCAAATGGCTCTAAAAAACGATTCTTACAAAGTTTCTGTTTAATAGGTTCTATAGCTTGTTCATCATTATTTTTCTTTAATAAAACGAATATTGAATTTGGCATTTTTGCATTTATGTTGGGTACTATAGGATGGGCCGGAAGTTTAGTATTCTACAATTCTTATCTACCTGAAATAGCTACAGAAGAAGAACAAGATAAAGTAAGTGCCAGGGGATTCGCATTCGGATATATTGGTAGCTCTTTATTATTGATTCTGAATTTAATTGTAATAATGTTTCCTGAAGCTTTCGGAATTGAAAAAGGTTCATCGCTACCGGCACGCTTAGCATTTATAGCGGTTGGTATATGGTGGTTCGGATTCGCACAGTATACTTTCAAATACTTACCTGCCAATAAAAACTCAGCTAAAATTAATTTTAACACTTTATGGAAAGGATATAGAGAATTAGCTGGAGTATGGAATCAATTAAAATCTTTACAAAGATTAAAATCATTTTTAGCATCATTTTTCTTTTTTACAATGGGCATTCAAACAGTTATGTATGTAGCTGCTTTGTTTGGCAGCAAAGAACTAAAACTTGATTCGGGTTCATTAATTGCTACCATCCTCATAATACAATTTGTTGCAATAATTGGTGCATTCTTATTTGCTTACCTATCTAAAAAAATTGGTAATTTAAATGCATTGATCATTGCTATCATAATATGGATAGTTATATGTTCTGCAGCCTACTTTGTTGTAAATGTTAATCAGTTTTATATATTAGCATTCTCTGTTGGTATGGTTATGGGTGGAAGTCAATCACTTTCTAGATCAACATATTCGAAGCTTTTACCTGAAACTAATGATACTACATCATACTTTAGTTTTTATGATACCACTGAAAAAATTGCGATTGTTTTAGGTACCGCATCATATGGTATTATAGAGGAATTAACTGGCAGTATGAGAAATTCTATTTTTGCTTTGGGGAGCTTTTTCATTGTCGGACTTATATTATTAATAAGATTAAGGCTCAAAATCAATAAATTTTAAGGTATAAATAGTATTTTTGTTAACGATGAAGGTTGAAGTATTTATTCCTTGTTTTATAGACCAATTATTTCCAGAAACTGCTACTAACATGATTTCTTTTTTAGAAGAACATGGATGTAAAGTAATTTATAATTCTGAACAAACTTGTTGCGGTCAACCTGCTTTCAACTCTGGTTATTGGGAAGAATCTAAGGAGGTTGCTCAGAAATTTCTGAACGATTACTCTGCTGATAATATCATTGTAAGTCCTTCGGGCTCTTGCACCGGCATGGTTAAAAGTTATTATTCTGAACTATTTACCAACTCAGCATCTCACAATAAATGTAGAGCTGTACAAAGTCAAATAATGGAATTCAGTGATTTTGTGGTCAACGTACTCAAACCAACTAGCATCAATTCTGATTTCAAAGGCAAAGTAACTTATCATGATGCATGTGGAGCTTTGAGAGAATGTGGCGTAAAATCAGAACCTCGAAAATTACTCGAGATGATAGAAGGAGTAGAGCTCATTGAAATGAAAGATTGTGAAACATGCTGTGGCTTTGGTGGTACATTTTCAGTTAAATTTGAATCTATATCAACAGCAATGGCTGAACAAAAAGTACAAAATGCAATTGCTACTGGTGCTGAGTGGATAGTCTCTACAGATTCTTCATGTTTATTGCATATTCAAGGATACATTGAAAAACATAATTTACCGATAAAAACTATACATCTTGTAGATGTATTAAGCTATAAAAATTAATATGAAATATATATACTTCTTATTTTTTACTTCATTTGCATTAATCTCTTGTAAGAACGATAATACTTCTACAAAGGTTGAAAATAAAGACAGTTTGGCTGTAGTTGGTGAATCAGTTTCTAAAGAGTTATCAGAACTTAATCTTAAAATTTCAAATTCGCCTAATGACCCTGTTTTATATAATGAACGTGCTAAGTATTATGTAAAAAACAATCAATTAGATTTTGCTTTAAATGATTTAGCATACGGCTTTAAGTACGATTCTTTATACATGCCTCTTTACAATACACTTGCTGACTATCATCTAAGAAAATCAGAACCTGCACAAGCTAAAGCTGCACTCGATAAAGCAATACAAATAAATCCGAAAAGTTATATGACCTATGTTAAACTAGGTGAGTTGTTTTATTTAGTTAAGAAATACGATTTAGCATTTGAGAACATCAACAAAGGATTGAAAATAAATAAATATTATTCGGATGCCTACTTCTGGAAAGGTATGATTTATAGAGAACAGAAGAAGCAAGAATTAGCTATGTCAAATTTCATGACTGCTGTTGAACAAGACCCAGATAATTTTAAAGCTTATATGCAAATGGGCTTGATTGAATTAGACAATAAATCAAAAAGGGCTTTAGATCATTTCAATGCAGCAGTGCGTGTAAGACCTGAAAGTACAGAGGGTTATTATGCAAGAGCTTATTATTATCAAACAAATGATGACTTTGATAAAGCTATACAAGATTATACTAAGGTTATTGAAATTGACTCTACCTATTCAACAGCACATTTTAATATAGGTGTTTTAAGATATGAATTAAGAGTAATTGACTTAGCCCTTTTAGATTTTTCAAGAGCTATAAAATGCAATCCGAAATATGCAGAAGCTTATTACATGAGGGGTTTATGCGAAGAGTCTAAATCATTAGACAATGAAGCAATCGCAGATTTTGAATATGCATTAAGTTTAAAACCAAATTATTCATTAGCTTCGCAAGCTATTGAAAGAGTAAATAATACTATTAAAATAAAAGAGAAAAAATAATGACTATTAACATTACACTTCCTGATGGGACTGTGAAACAATTTCCAAAGGGTACCTCTTCGTATCAGGTCGCTTTGAGTATTTCTGAGGGTTTAGCCAGAAATGTATTGGCAGCTGAAGTGAATGGAGAAGTATGGGATGCATCTCGTGCAATTAATGATGATGCTAGTTTAAAATTATTAACCTGGAATGATGACAAAGGAAAGTCGACCTTTTGGCATTCATCAGCACATTTAATGGCTGAAGCTTTAGAGGCATTATACCCAGGTACAAAATTCGGTATTGGCCCATCTATTGAAACAGGTTTTTATTACGATGTAGATTTTGGTGATCGTGCATTTTCTTCTGATGACTTTAAAGCCATCGAAAATAAAATGTTAGAATTAGCAAAAACTAAATCTGATTACGTTCGTAAAGAAGTTTCAAAAAATGATGCAATCGCCTATTTTCAAGAAAAAGGTGATGAATATAAATTAGACTTATTAAATGGTTTAACAGACGGACAAATTACTTTCTATTCACAAGGTAATTTTACAGACTTATGTAGAGTCTGTAAAATTACCTTGTGAATAGAAAGTAATTTGTCCGTCTGTTAAACCATTTAATAAGTCTAATTTATAT
>JBKCCA010000079.1:0-21845 GCA_046305595.1 bacterium | reverse complement strand
GGCTCTTTGTAAGAAATCTACAAATGGTTTCATTGTGACAATTGCTTCTGAGATTGCTTTGGTAATTTTTTTATCAGAAAATTCTTCATCAGCTATTGAATGAAATACTGTGAAGCTTTTAAGCTTTAATAATTCTATATGCGGATGATCTTTCGGGTAACCTTTAGGTGTTGTTTGTAATTTATCTTCTTCGCTTAAGCTATCAAAATATTTCTTGAAAGCTTTTGAAGAAAGTATTGACAAAAACTCATCGCTATTATAATCTATTTCTTGTCGAATATTTTTTAGCGCATCAGCAGGTGGCATCCAAAATCCGCCGCCTACAAAACTTTCACCGGGCTGTATATGTAAATAATAACCTGGCGCATGTACGCTCTTATCTTTTATAGGGAAGTATATTCCGAAGTTTAATTTATACGGATCTTTATTCTTAGAGAATCTAACATCGCGATAAATTCGCATAATGCACTTCTCTGCTTTTAATACTTGTAACTCAGGAATTGATTTACTGATGTTCGATAAAATTTCGCTTACGAATTTTACGACATCTGCTTTCGCTAAATCGTATTTATGTTTGTTCTCAGCAAACCACTCTCTATTATTATTCTTTTTAAGGTCTTTTAAAAATTTGAGTGTGCTAGCTTCTAACATAAATGATTTTATTTAGTTAATTCTTTCTCTCTTCTTAAAATTTCAGATGGAGATTCAAACTTTGGTGCGAATAAATACAACATGACCATTCTACCGTATCTGAAATTTAATCTAGATGTCAATAATATTGCAGCAATAATAATTGTAAGATACACCCAAGTATCTGGATTGTTAAATAGAACATAAGTAGCTACACCTAGAGTTACACTAACAGCAACACTAAATGCATAACCTATATACATTGCGCCCCAGAAAAATCCTAATTCATATTCGTAGCGTAAGCCACATTTCGGACAATTTTTATTCATCTCATTATAGCGTTTACTCCATGCTGAATGAATAAATACATCGCCCTCTTGACAACGCGGGCATTTGCAATTTAGCATTGATGAGAATTTAGATTTCTCTGCCATAATTATAGAATTGACTCGCTCTCGCGAATGATTAATTTAAAATAATTTTTTCGTCTTTTACTTCAACTTTAGCTTTGACTCTGTATTTCTTATACCAAATAACTCCTAGTACTGCTACAAATAAATAAGGAGCAGCTAATAAATATAAGATACCATTGTTTAGTCCTTTACCTGCATTGCTTTGACCTGATTCGACAGATGACTCAACTGCAGCTTTACACATTGGGCATTGCGCGTATAATTCTGAACCTAGACTTGCTAGTAAAATGAATAAAAGTATTAAAGAAATTCTTTTCAATGTTTTCATAATGAAGTATTGAAATTTAAAATGTATAGTAAGGTGATATCATTAAGTAAACGATAACACCAGTAATAGTTACATATAACCAAATCGGGAAACTCCAACGAACTAACTTTTTATGTTTCTCAACTTGCATTTGTAAGCCTCTGTGGAAACTCAACAAAATTAAAGGCAATACACCAGCAGCTAAAATTATATGTGATATTAATATCGTATAATATATGTAACGCAAAACACCATCACCACCGTATGTAGTTTCTTTCACGAAATAATGAAAGAGTATATATGACACCAAAAATACTGATGACAATATAAAAGTGGCAATGTTCAATTTCTTGTGTACTTCAATATTGCGCTTTTTAATTTGCATTAGTGACAAGATCAATAAAACGCTACATAAGAAATTAATGAACGCGTTTAGTTTTGGTAGAAAATAAATGAACGAAGGGGTTTCAATAGTTACTGGAATAATTTTTCTATTCAATATAACTACTACTAAGAACACGAAAATTGAAATTCCTGTTACAAATCTGAATATAGCTTTATCTGACATTGTTTTATATTTATTTACAAATCAAAGGTTTAATAAAATAACTAAAAATTCAATACTTTGTTTAGTATTTAAATTATTAAAACCTTTTTTTTCTGCCTTCGCCTAGAATTTCTTGTTTCATTAGCACTTTAATTTCATCAATTAAAGTATCAACTGCTTCTTTAGAAGTTCCATCATATAAACCTCTGATTCTGTTTTTATGATCAACTAAAACAAATAGTTCTGTATGAATAAAATCATCTGGACCACCATCTCCTTGAAGAGCATTTACTAAATAGCCTTTACGAGCGATTTCATAGATGTCTTTTTTATTGCCGGTTAAGAAATGCCACTTGTTATCAATCGCACCGTATTCTGTAGCATATCTTTTTAGAACAGAAACTGAATCAGCTTCTGGGTTTACAGTATGAGAAAGAATAACAATTTCATTTACTGTTTTCACTTTGTCTTGCACACGTTGCATTTGAGTGCTCATTTTCGGACAAATAGTTTTGCAGTCAACGAAGAAAAAATCTACGATTTTGATTTTACCTTCTAAAGATTTTGAGCTTACTGTTTCTCCATTTTGATTGGTGAATTCAAAATCACCAATGGTATGATATACTGTATCAACAACCGTATTGCCATCTATTACCTTCTCTTCAGCATATCGTTCTCCGTATATAGGTAGGGCTATATAATGATTTGTTCCGGTTTTGAGTAATAAATACCCAATCACCGGAACAACCAATACTATGAAGAGGATAATTGTAGTTTTTATACCTCTTGCTTTCATAATTAATTTCTAATATTCATCCAGAAGTTACCTTCATATAACATCCATATAATAAAGAATATGATGAAAACTATAGGAACTATAATTGAATATATTAATGCTAATTTTTCAAATTTCAAGTGCATGAAATAGGCAACAATGTAAAATGCTTTTAAAAGAGTTAAAGCGATATAAATTACATTACCTATGCCTTGACCAATCATACCTTGAGGTATCATTACTAATGCGATAAAAAATTCTATTGCAGTAATACCTAATAACACCCAAAATACTGACCAGATTTTTTTCTTAGTCATGCTTGCATGATCGTCGTGATGTTCTGCTGCGTGATGTTCTGCTGACATATCTTTTGTATTAAAATTATCTAATAAATTTTTTTAAACTAAGTAGAAGAATGTGAATACGAATACCCAAACTAAATCTACAAAGTGCCAGTATAAACCAACTTTCTCAATCATATCATAATGACCACGGCGCTCATAAGTACCATTGTAAACATTTAACATGATGATGATATTAATTACTACACCTGAGAATACGTGGAAACCATGGAAACCAGTGATAGTAAAGAACAAGTTCGTAAAGTTCGTTGAAGCGACGCTACCATCCGCATTTAAAAACGGATTTCTACCCCACCAAGCACCTTCATGATGTAAATGTGTCCATTCCCAAGCTTGGCAACCTAAAAATAATAGACCACCTATGATTGTCCAGATCATCCATTTACCAACCTCTGCTTTTGCTTTACGGTGACCAGCTTCTACAGCTAATACCATTGTCACAGAACTCATGATTAAGATGAAGGTCATTATACCAACGAACACTAAAGGAGCACCATGTGATATACCTGGAGCAGATTGAAAAACAACATCTGGATCAGGCCACGATACGCTACTAAAACGTAGGGCTCCATATGCGATTAACAATGCAGAAAATGTGAAAGCATCCGATAAAAGGAAGAACCACATCATCAACTTACCATACTCAACGTTGAAAGGTGATCTTCCACCGTTCCAAGGAGTTGATTTAATCTCGTCTATTTGAGAAGTATTCATCATTTGTAATTTAGACTATCTATTTATCATTAAAAACACGAACAAATATATCCAAAGAATATCAATAAAATGCCAAAAAACAGAACTTAATTCCATACGGAATACGTTCTTAGTTTGGTTGATATTACTATGAACACCAATCATTGCAGTCAACATAATTATGAGTCCTGCGATGATATGAACTGCATGGAAACCCGAGATAACATACACAAATGATTCTGCTGGATTACCAGAGAAAAACACTTTGCTGTTTACCAATTCTTTCCATCCTTGATATTGACCAATTAAAAATGCAACACCTAAAACGAAGGTGATCCATAGGCCAATTTTTTGGTTTCTTAAATTAAATTTCTTTGCTTGCAAATACGACCAATGCATTGTTGCACTACTCAATAAAATCAAGACAGTGGTATAGTAAAACATAGAAGGCAAATCGAAGATTTTCCAATTACCTTCAGCTTGTCGAACTATGTATGCACTCGTTATACCTGCGAACAACATTATTGAACTCAAGATGAATAACCATAATATAAACTTAACCGGTCTTGGGTTAAATTTATCTTGTTGAACTTTTGTATCTATACTTGCCATCATAATTTATCAATTAATAAAGTTATTTGCACAATAGGTAAGTATAAGAACGATCCGAACATTAATTCTTTAGCTGCTTTTACACTGCACTCTTTGTAAAGTTTTACTGATTGTAAGAAAAATGCAATGCCTACTAGCAATGATATCAAACCTAATCCGTAACCTGCCATACCAAATTTTATTGGCAATAAGCTTACAGGTATTAAGATTAAAGTGTAAAGCATTATTTGAAAGGCACTATTTTTTGATCGACCATCTTTAGACGGCATCAAATGCATACCTGCACTTTTGTAATCTTCATCAAGCACCCATGCTACTGCCCAAAAATGAGGGAACTGCCAAATAAATTGTATAGCAAACATGATACCTGGTTCGAAACCAAAAGAATTTGAATATGCAACATATCCCAATAGCGGAGGCATTGCGCCTGCAATAGCTCCAACAAAAACAGCGATTGGTGTTCTCGTTTTTAATGGTGTGTAAATAAATGCGTATGAAATAATTGAGAACAATGCTAATACACCAGTGATGGTATTGAAGCAAAAAGTCAGTATACTAATACCAGCAATACCCATAATGATAGAAGCAATTATGCCTTCAGTGCTCGACATTCTAGATGTTGGCATTGGGCGATTCATTGTTCTTTTCATTAGTTTGTCAGTTTCTTTTTCAATTACTTGATTCAAACCGTTTGCTGATGCAGTAGTTAAAAATCCGCCTAATATCATTAACATCATATCAGACCATACTAAACTTCCTTTTGCAGCATAGGCAAAAGTTATTGCTGCTGAAAATACCACAAGCATTGTCAATCGCAATTTTAGCAATTGAACGTAGTCTTGCGCCTTTTGAGCAAACATTGATTTAGTATGTATTTTTTCTACTATCACTTTAACTAATTAAATCTAGTGCGATGTTTCTTTTGTAAATATTAATCATAATTATTTGCATTAAAATAGCTGCTGTTAGCATGCTAGAAATTAGCAAATGAATTGGCTGAACAAATGGTGGCAATGCAAAATTTGCAAGTACAACACCCGATACAACTTGAATGATTAATAAAATTATTGCCGCTGAAGAAAATCTTCTTAAACGTTTAACTGCTCCGAAATAAATTCTGATGTACCATGTGCAATAGATACAAAGCAACATCAGTACAATTGAAAAGCTTCTATGAAGTTTAAATATAAAACCTGAAAGATTTACATATTCACCTCTATTGGTACCTCTCCAAAAATCAGAGTAATAATCGATGGTTTCGCGCAATTCAGTTCCCCAAATAATTTGTAAAACTGTTAATGCTAATAAAACCCAAGAGATTGTTGAAGCTACTCTTAGTTTGCTAACTGATAGTTTTACTGGTTCTAAAAATTTATACTTTACATTACAGTAAGCATAAATCACCAGTGCTAAAATCAGAATTGCTAACACCATGTGTAAGGTGATAATCCATGAAACTAAATTACTTGCAACAACTATAGAGCCTAACCAAGCTTGAAAAAATGTTATCAGCAATGTGATGACACTTAAGATCATAGCCATGGGATGTGTTTTGAATAATGGTATAGAAAACCACAACATTAATAACATAAACAATCCTGTTGTTGCACCTACTAAACGATTGATGTATTCAGTATAAGTGTTCGCAACATTAAACTCTTCGCTTTGCTTAATTCTAGGGTCATTTCGCAATTGTGTTGCTAAATTTTGTTGACCTAGTGATTCAAGCATGTTTGCGAATCGATTATTTTTTTCGAGCCTCTTTTGTAAGTATTGTTCGCGGTAGTCAGCAGGTAATTCGTTGACACTTGTAGGTGGCACCCATTGATCAAAACACTTTGGCCAATCGGGGCATCCCATACCTGAACCAGTACTGCGAACAATACCTCCGGCAAGAATTAAAAGAAACAAAGAACAAATTGTTATAAAACTGATTCTGATGAATCTCTTTTCATTTTTATTATAATCATATCGATACGAACTAAAGCTCATCGATATAAAATTATTTCGCTTCTACTTCTGTTGCTGTTGTCGCATGTGATGTATTCATATCACCAATGTCTTCAGGTAAATTTGATGACATTGTTTGCGAGAAAGGTACAGTTTGTGGTATGAAATCTTCTTCAGCACCTGGCTTAGAATAATCATACGGCCATCTATAAACAGATGGAATTTCACCTGGCCAGTTACCATGTAAATGCTCAACTGGAGCCGTCCACTCTAATGTATTTGATCTCCATGGGTTTTGAGTTGCCTTCTCACCTTTGAAAATATTTCTAAAGAAATTATACAAGAAGATGAACTGTGCAATTGAACCTAAGATCGCTGAAATACTGATGAACTTATTTACAGCTAACCACTCATTCATGAACTCGAAACTAGTGAATGAATAATATCTACGAGGTACTCCGTCTAATCCGATGAAGTGCATCGGGAAGAATACACAATACACTGAGATAAATGTTAACCAAAAATGGAAGTAACCTAAACGTGAATCCATCATTTTGCCGAACAATTTAGGATACCAGTGGTAAACACCAGCAAACATACCGAAGATCGCAGCTGAACCCATTACAATATGGAAGTGAGCTACTACGAAATAAGTATCGTGTAAGTTTATATCTAATGATGCATTACCTAAGAAAATACCTGTTAAACCACCTGTTACGAACAATGAAACTAATCCGATAGAGAACAACATCGCTGGCGTAAATTGAATATTACCTTTCCATAATGTCGCTAAGTAGTTAAAGGTTTTCACTGCGGATGGTACCGCGATAATCAATGTAGTGAACATGAATACCGAACCTAAGAACGGATTCATACCTGTCACGAACATATGGTGACCCCAAACTATAAATGACAAGAAGGCAATACCTAATAATGATATAATCATAGCTCTGTAACCAAAGATTGGCTTACGAGCATTTGTTGCAATAATTTCTGATGTTATACCCAATGCAGGCATAATGATGATGTAAACTTCAGGGTGACCTAAGAACCAGAATAAATGCTGGAACAATACTGGTGAACCTCCTGAATTTGGTAATGCTTCACCACCGATATAGATATCAGATAAGTAGAAACTTGTACCAAAACTTCTGTCGAAAATTAATAACAATACACCTGCTAATAATACAGGGAATGATAACACACCTAAAATAGCAGTTAAGAAAAACGCCCAAATTGTTAAAGGCATTTTAGTCATCGACATACCTTTAGTACGCATGTTTAATACTGTACTGATATAGTTGATGCCGCCCATTAATGATGATGCAACGAATAATGACATCGAAATCAACCATAAAGTCATACCTAATCCTGAACCAGGCATTGCTTTAGGTAATGCTGATAGAGGTGGGTAGATTGTCCAACCCGGACCTGCAGGACCAGTTTCAATGAATAATGAATAAGTCATAATTACTGAAGCTCCAAAGAAGAACCAGTATGATAACATATTCAAGAATGGCGAAGCCATATCTCTTGCACCAACTTGTAATGGAATTAGCAAGTTTGAAAAAGTACCACTTAAGCCAGCTGTTAATACAAAGAATACCATGATGGTACCGTGAATAGTAACCATTGACATATAGAAAGAAGGATCTAAACGACCGTCTTTTGCCCATTTACCTAAAATTCTTTCTAAGAATGGGAATGTTTCTTCTGGCCATCCTAATTGAATACGAAACAATACAGAAAGTACCATTCCAATTACTGCCATAATAATACCTGTGATAAGGAATTGTTTAGCAATCATCTTGTGGTCCATACTGAAAACGTACTTCGACCAGAACGTCTCAGGGTGATGTTCGTGGTGATCTGCATGCGCGTGCACGTCAGTTTGGTGTAAAGCTTGAGTTGACATATAAAGTATATCTATTTTTTTCTATTAATGATTGTTCATTGCTAATCTAGCTTCATCTGCTTTCATTCTAGCAGTTTCAGCTTCTGTGATTTGCTTTGCTGTTTCTTCGTTATAATATGGCATTTGAGTAGCTAACCATTTTTTGTATTCTGCATCTTCTACAACAACAATTTTCACTTGCATGTTATAGTGAGCAGAACCGCAAATTTTAGCACATAACAATAAGTAATCAAACTTAGGGTCATTCGTATTTTCACGCATCTGTGCAGTAGTAATTGTTGGTGTAAACCAGAATGTAGTTGGCATACCAGGTACACAGTTCATTTGCGCTCTAAAGTGAGGCATATATGCTGAGTGAATTACATCTTTAGCACCAAAGTTGAATTTCACAGGCTTACCTACCGGTAAATAAATTTCTCTAGTGAAGTAATCGTCTTTTGAAGCAGCATCGTTAAAATTCACTCCTGTTTCGTTAACATCGTTAACTAACTTGAAAGTTTTAGTACCTAACTTACCATCATTACCTGGGTAACGAACTACCCAACCAAATTGTTTAGCAGTTACATCAAGTGTTAATGCTTCTTGTGGAGCTGGCTTAGTAATGTTTGTCCAAGTCTTCCATCCAGAGAAAACTAAAACCGCTAATACTATAGCAGGTATAACTGTCCAGTAAACTTCTAACTTATCATTATGCGAATAGAAAAAAGCTTTTCTTTCGCTAGTGCCTTTGTAATTATAAGAGAATAAAAACAATGCGATATGAGTAAGTACGAATACTATACCTGTAATGATTAATGTAATATTAAATAGGTTATCAGTTAAAGCACCATGCTCTGATGCGGCAACTGGTAATAACTGACGACCATGTGTATTGAATTCCCAAGCAATAGCTGCAAAGAATCCAATTCCGAATAATATAAACATGTAACCATTAATACGATTCCATTTTACAGTAATTGGCTTATCATTTAATACTTGTGTTAATTCTAAAGCCTTAATAGTTTTATTGATAACAACAAATACTAAAACTGCCGACACTAATAATAAAGTGTAAAACCAAAAGTCAATGCTTAATGGTTTTGGCTCTGACATCGAAGCGTCTTGTGCTAATGCTGAATTTGAAGTGATAGTCATCACTGCTAAAGACAACAAAGTAATTGCTTTCGATTTCATGTTTGATAATATAGAGTAGTTCATAAAATAATTTTCTTTACGGTATATTACTATATCTCGTGATGTAAACTTTCTTCTAAGAATGGGTGATTTTTCGGAACTAATGCCGCCTTGCTTAATGCAGTTAACATTAACCACATAAATAAACCAACAAAGCCTGCTGTAGTACCAAATTCAATGATACCGAATCCGAAATGCTCTTCAACAGTGCCTGGCATAATCATCATATAATAATCTAACCAATGACCTGCTAAAATAATAATCGTAACAATTTTCATTGTTTTGAAATTACGTTTAGCATCACGTGTCATTAAGATTAAAACTGGTAATACAAAGTTGATGATGATGTTTAACCAGAAGAATGTTAAGTAACCATTATCCCATCTCTTTCTAAAGTATATAGTTTCTTCAGGGATGTTCGCATAGTAGATCAATAAGAATTGAGAGAACCATACGTATGTCCAGAAGATCGAGAATGCAAAAATAAATTTACCAAGGTCATGTAAATGTGAATCATTTACCCATTGGAAATATCCTTTTTCTCTTAACAAAATAAGAGTTAAAGCAATTGCTGATAAACCACTTACCCATAGAGCAGCGAAGTTATACCAAGCAAACATAGTTGAGAACCAATGTGCTTCTAATGACATGATCACGTCGAATGCATAAACAGCAGAAGTAAAACCAAAGATCACTAAGAAGATTGCTGAGAACTTAACTCCTTTGTCATGATTAATAATACCACCCACTTGATCTTCGTTCAAAGAGAACTTACGTAATAAACGCATGAAGATTGTCCAAATACCTAAGAAACCTATCAAACGAATCATAAAGAATGGTACGTTTAATAGAGCAGACTTACCTGCAATAAGTTTATCAAATTTTGGTGAGTTAGGATCAACAATTTCTGGATCTGCCCAGTGGTGATATAAATTATGTGTAGAAATACCACTGAAAGCTACGATCACTAAAATGATAGCTGCCCATGGTAAAACTGCACTAAATGCAGAAGGTATTCTTACTAATGCAGTAGCCCAGCCAGCATTTGCTACGTATTGTATTGCTACAAAGAATAAACCTGCTAAGCATAAGCCAGTGATATAGTAACTGTTCAATAACAAGTTTGCAAAAGTTCTTTCTGCATGACCTGAAAGGAATCCGTATCCGATCGACAATATACCTACTGCCAAAAGGATCATAGCCCAACGTTTTGCGCCGGCCGACATTTCATATTTTTGATTTAAATCGTAGTTTGCCATTATTCAGCTTTCTGATTATTGTACATTCTGTAATTGGTGAACATAAAGAGTTATTTTCCAACGTTCTTCTGGACTAATTTGAGATGCGTGAGCACCCATCAAATTAATACCGTAAGTGATAGTATGATAAATTTTACCATCAGTTAAATCTTTCATAGCACCACCACGTGATGAAGTACCAGTTGAGTATGATGGTGGCGGCGGGAATTTACCTGCTGCTACAATTGAACCATCACCTTTACCAGCTGCACCATGGCAATGAGAGCAGAAATTAGTATATAATCTCTTACCATCTTCTAGTACTGTAGTATCACCTGCAAAAGGATTTACCAATTCAGCACTTGCCTGAGTGTAACCTTCAATATTATTTGCGTATTGAAATTTCGTCCAACCTTGTGGCACTGAACCCTCTACAGGCTTTTGTGCTGTTTGACCATTTTTAAATTGATCATTTTTTGAATCAGGATTATATGCAATCGGATAGTACATATTCGGTGCATATTCATAACCTGGATCTGTTTTGCTATGATAACAAGACGATAAAGAGCCAATCATCAAAGCACTTACAGCGAATGCGATTATCTTAATATTATTCTTCATCATAGCTAATGTATTTTCTTTCGTTATGTTTGATTTCAACAGCACCTGCTTCTTTTAAGATAGCATCTACTGAATTAATATCATTTGTTTTTGCATCTATAGCAATTACAAATCTATCATCTGTTGCACGTAAGTCCATCACTCTAGGTGCTCTACCCGGAAATAAATGGTTTGAGTAGAAGAACGTGAAAACCATACCGAATGCACAGAATAAAACTGTTACTTCGAACATAATTGGAATAAAGTCAGGGAATGCAAATGCTGGTTTACCACCGATATTCATTGGCCAATCTACAACTAGCATATAATAAATCATTATGAATGCTGAAATTGTACCAGTGATACCAAATAAGAATGCTGCGATAGGTAAACGTGAACGTTTAATGCCTAACTTATTCTCTATTCCGTGTATAGGGAACGGAGTGAACACGTCATAAATCTTAACGTTGTTCTGTTGTAATTTATCGATCCCGTGCATTAACACATCCGGATCTTCAAAATGACCTAAAATATATTTAATGTTACTCATCTTTCTTTTCGTTCTTGATGGTTGCAGTTGTAGCGATAACTAAATTTCCTTCGTAACCTTGAGGTATATGTGCGTGACCTTCTTTGATTAACTTACGTTTTGATTGCTCACTTGATCCTTTCAACAATAACTTCACCTCTGCCATAGCAATAGCTGGGAAAGCTCTGATGAATAATAAGAACAATGTGAAGAATAAACCTAATGAACCAATGAAGATTGCTACGTCAACCCATGTAGGGTAGAACATCGCCCAGCTTGACGGTAGGTAATCTCTATGTAATGATGTTACAATGATTACGAAACGCTCAAACCACATACCTATGTTTACGAAGATTGATAATATCCATGAAGCTGTGATACTTGTTCTGATTTTTTTGAACCAGAAAAGTTGTGGTGAGATTACGTTACAAGTAATCATCGACCAGTATGCCCACCAATACGGACCAGTTGCTCTGTTGATGAAAGCGTATTGCTCATATTCAACACCTGAATACCAAGCAATGAAAAACTCAGTACCATAAGCAACACCTACGATAGAACCCGTTAAGATGATGATTTTATTCATCGACTCAATGTGAGCCATCGTGATGTAGTTTTCAAAGTTTAATACTTTTCTAGCAATCAATAATAATGTTTGCACCATCGCGAAACCTGAGAAGATCGCACCTGCCACGAAGTATGGAGGGAAGATGGTTGTATGCCAACCTGGTATTACTGAAGTAGCAAAGTCAAAAGATACGATTGTATGTACTGACAATACTAATGGTGTAGAAACACCAGCTAATATCAACGATACAGATTCAAATCTCTGCCATGACTTTACAGATCCATTCCATCCGAATGAAAGAATAGAATAAATTCTTCTTCTAACACCTTTAGCTCTATCACGTACTGTTGCAAAGTCAGGTAATAAACCAGTGTACCAGAAAACTAATGACACTGAGAAATATGTTGAGATTGCAAATACGTCCCAAACTAATGGTGAGTTAAAATTTACCCATAACGAACCAAAGTTATTTGGTAATGGTAATGGCCAATAAGCTAACCAAGGGCGACCCATGTGAGCAACGATAAACGAAGCAGCACAAATTACGGCGAAGATGGTCATCGCTTCAGCTGAACGGTTGATTGAGTTTCTCCAGTTCTGACGGAAAAGTAATAGGATTGCAGAAATCAAAGTTCCGGCGTGACCAATACCTACCCACCATACGAAGTTGGTGATATCCCAAGCCCAACCTACGGTCTTATTCAATCCCCATGCCCCAATACCATTCCAGAATGTGTAACTAACAGCAATTAACCAAAGCATTAAGCCTAGTACTGCTACTGTGAAGCCCATCCACCAAGCTTTGCTCGGCATTCTTTCTACTGGTGCGCAAACATCCTCTGTAATTTTATTATAGGTGATGTTTGTGCCCGTAATTAAAGGCTCTCTTATTATTGATTCGTGATGTGATGACATACGATTTTGTTTTTTATTCTTTTAATTATGCTTCAATTGTATTTCTAACCTTAGTCAAGTAACCGATACCTGGCTTAACATTTATTTCTTCTAATACGAAGTAAGTTCTATCACTTTCGATCATCTTAGCTACTTCTGAATTAGGATCGTTAACGTCACCAAATACGATTGCATTAGCCGGACATCCTTGTTGACAAGCAACTTGAACATCACCGTCTTTCAATGGGCGCTTTTCAATTTTCGCTTCTAACTTACCTGCTTGAATTCTTTGCGCACAAAATGAACATTTCTCCATTACACCACGTGAACGTGTAGTAACATCTGGGTTCAATGCTAAGTATGCAGCATCATCTTGTAAATAGTTCGTGAAACGGTCATCGTTCCAATAGTTAAACCAGTTAAAGCGACGAACTTTGTACGGACAGTTGTTTGCGCAATAACGAGTACCAACGCAACGGTTATATGCCATTTGGTTAAGTCCTTCTGAAGAGTGCATTGTTGCTAACACCGGACATACTGTTTCGCATGGTGCGTGATCGCAATGCTGACATAACATCGGTTGGTGAACAACTTTTACATTTTCAAAATTCTCTACCTTATTGTATTCTTTTTCTTTTGTAATATCTTGACCGTCGTTAGTCTCATAAGTATAGTATCTATCGATACGCAACCAATGCATTTCTCTTCTGCGACGAACTTCGTCACGACCAACAACTGGAATGTTATTTTCTGCATTACATGCAACAACACAAGCTCCACATCCTGTACATGAGTTCAAGTCAATAGCCATCGCCCAATGATGTCCTGCTGATTTGTAATCAGGCCATAACTCAGAAACTATGATATGTTTGTGTTCACCATGATGACCTTCAGCATAATGTGCGAAAGTGTTTTCTTGAATGATATCTCGACCTTCAATTGTGTGGTGTGTTTGTGTTTGTGCTAATTCATAAGTCTCATCAACTGCAGTTACTTCTACTGATGCATTGTAGTATTGGAAAGTACCGTTGATTGAACTTGCTAATGGATATGCATTTTGACCTACGTTGTTACCTGCTTTACCTACGTTAGTTCTACCGAAGCCCATTGCAATTGCAATAGTTCCCATAGCTTGACCTGGTTGCATTAATACTGGTAAAGTGATGCTGTAATTACCAGACTTAACTGATGCCATTCCGTTAGTTTTTAATCCTAACTCTTCTGCATACTTAGGGTTTATAGCAACATAGTTATCCCAAGTTACTTTAGAAACCGGATCAGGTAATTCTAATAACCAAGGATTATTTGCTTGTGCACCATCTCTTAATCCTACAGACTCATAAATCACTAATTCAGTTTTACCTGCAGATTTAGAAGTAGCGATAATTGTAGATGCTACAGTATTAATATCTTTATTGAACACATAAGCTTGTGGAGTTACCATGCCAGTACTTACAAAACCTTTTTGTAAAGCATTTTCCCAGAATGATGTAAATCCAGTGAAACCAGCTGCTGAAGGATAAATATTTTTCTCCCAGAAGTTTCTGATGTATGCAAAGTAATCAGCATTTGCATCAGCCCAAGTTAATAAAGAGGCTTGTGCTTGTCTTGAATTATAAACTGGTGAGATAGTTGGTTGCACAATTGAATATGCACCTCTCTTAACTGAGATATCATCCCATGATTCTAAGTAATGATTAGTTGGAGCAACAACATCACAAAGAATTGCTGTTTCGTCTGCACGATCAGTGAAAGAGATTTTAGTTTTTACTTTCTTTAATGCTTCTTTTAATCCTGCAGATTTAACGAAGTTGTATGCTGGATTAGCGCCGTAGAAAATTACTGCGTCTACTTTACCTGCATTCATTTCATTTAATAAATCTAACATCTCTGCATCATTACCTTGTTTTTGGTTTGATGCATTATCTAAATCAATTGTAGTACCGTAGTTTGTCAATAAAGCATTGATAGCATTAACAGCTACTTGTACTGAAACATCATTCGAACCACAAACTACTAAAGACTTACCTTTAGCATTCCATAATTCATTTGCAGTTTCATTGATAATTTTTTCAAAAGGAACAGTGACGCCTGAAACGCTTGCTGCACCAGCCTTCTTAGCAATCGCATTGTATAATGCTAAAACTGCTAAGCCTTGTTGAGATGGCTTATGAGTATAACGAGCATCTGCATTTGTACCAGTAGTACTTAATGTAGTTTCGAATTGAATGTGACGTGACATTTTTTTCGATTCTAAGCTCTTATGATTTCTATTTGTTACGTATTGTTTTGTGTATTCAACTGGTGAAATCCATGTACCTAAAAAGTCAGCACCAAAACTTACGATAACATCTGCTTTGTCAAAATTGTAAGAAGGAACAACAGCTTTACCGAAGCTATTATTATTTGCATTGATGATACCTGAGTAAGATGATGCATCAAATGTAATGTGTTTAGTATTCGGATATTTAACAGCGAAATCTGCAACAACAGATTTTGTTGATGGGCTCATAATCGTATTAGAAACTATACGGATGTTGCCGCCCTTTGCAACTACTGCTGCTAATTCTTCTTTTACTTTTTTATCAACTGCTTCCCATGTAGTTTCAGATCCAGAAATAGTAGGATTCTTCAAACGTGAAGAATCATATAAATCTAATACTGATGCTTGTGCAACAGCATCTGTTCCACCCTTAGAAAACGGATCGTTAGGGTTACCTTCAATTTTAATTGGGCGACCTTCACGTGTTTTAACTAAAACACCTAAACCATTGAAATTCGACGTATAATAATTCGCAATACCTGGAGTAATTTCTTCTGGCTTGATTAAGTATGGTATAGATTTACGTACTGGTGCTTCATTACAAGCAGCCAATGCAACTGCACTCATTCCAAAACCTAAAGCTTTTAAGAAATCTCTACGAGGTGTAGGATTATTAACTTTCGAATCGGATAATAATTCTTCAATTGGAAGTTCTTCAGCAAATTCGTTATGCTTATGCTTTACGAATTCTGGAGTTTCATTTAACTCTTCTAATCCTTTCCAATATTTCTTTATGTTATTTTCCATTTGTATATATGGTATCGAATTAAATCAACAATAATATTAATAGTGACATTTAACGCACTCTAAACCTCCAAGCATAGCTGCAGTAACTTTCTTGCCATTCTTAATCTCTTCGTGAGCAGCTAACACTTTATCATAGTATGCATTTCCTTTTGAATTTACTTCTGTCTTTCTGTGACAGTCAATACACCAGCCCATAGTTAATGGCGAGTATTGGTAAACTTCAGGCATTTTTTCAATCGGACCATGACAAGTTTGACATTCAACACCTGCAACAGTTGTATGTTGACTGTGGTTGAAGTATGCAAAGTCAGGTAAGTTGTGAATACGTACCCACTCTACTGGCTTAGGGTTTTCACCATAAGTACGAGTATCAGGATTGTAATCTAATGCTGTATAAATCTTTTTGATCTCTGGTGAAATTTCTCCATCATATTTTTCAGTTGCTTGAACATAATTATGGCAGTTCATACAAACGTTTAATGAAGGTATACTTGCATTCTTAGACTTGAATGCTCCAGAGTGACAGTATTGACAATTGATTTGATTTACACCTGCGTGTAATTCGTGTGAAAATTTAATTGGTTGTGCTGGTTGGTAACCTTGTTGTATGCCAATGCTCGACATTTGATTCCATCCCCATACAGAGAATACGATAAAGAATAATGCAGCACCAAAGAAAACTTTCTTCTTGTTTAAAAGAATCCATTTGAAAGTAGATACTTTTTCTTTTACAGCTTTAACTACTGCTTCAAGAATTTCACCATTCTTAACTCGTACTAAACGCTCAAGTGAACCAATCACTCTGTTTAATACAAAAATCACTATGATTAATACAACAATTAATAAAATGATACCACCAATTGTGTAATTGTTAATCGATGAACCATCTGTAGTTGTTGCAGCTGCACCCGCCCCTGCATCAGCTGTTGCTGCTGCTTTCTTGTTTGGTGCTTCTTTAATATATGCCAATAAGTTTTCTAATTCAGCATCTGAAAGATTCTGGTTAGGCATCACTGTTTGGTTATACTTTTGGTATAGATCACTCGCATATTTATCGCCACCTTTAATGACTGCTTGCGAATTCAAGATGAATTTTTTCAATGTTGCTTTGTCTGCCCAACGTGATTCTACGTCTTTCAACGCAGGACCTATCACTTGACGATCGATCGCGTGACATGCTGTACAATTAGCCTTGAAAATACTTTCACCTGCTGCTACATCTTGTGCGTTCACTTTTGCAATGCCTAGAATAAGTACTGCCGATACAATAATTGAACGTAAGTTGAGCTTTTTAGTAATGGAGAAATGAAAACCCATATCTGATGATAATTAATCTCTTAAAATTAATAATACTTTGATTTACTTTTTATTAGCACTAAGAATTCTTCTAACGATGGCTAAAAAACACTCTTAGAGTGGCAAAAATAGAATATTATTTCATTACACTGACAAAATTCTGACAATATAATTTATTTTGAATGATTCTAAATAAGGCTTTAGAATCATTCAAAATCGTAATAAATTTATTGACCTAATATCCAAGCAAATATCAGAGGTGCTACAATTGTTGCATCTGACTCTACAATGAACTTTGGAGTATTGATATCTAGCTTACCCCAAGTGATTTTTTCATTAGGAACTGCACCCGAGTAAGAGCCATAAGAAGTAGTAGAATCTGATATCTGGCAGAAATAACTCCAGAATGGAACATCATGCCATTCTAAATCTTGATACATCATTGGCACTACACAAATAGGGAAATCACCAGCAATACCACCACCAATTTGGAAGAAACCAACACCTTTACCTCCTGAATTTGCTCTGTACCACTCACTTAACCAAATCATGTATTCAATACCGCTCTTCATCGTGCTAGGTTTTAATTCACCCTTAATACAATATGAAGCGAAGATATTACCCATTGTACTGTCTTCCCAACCTGGTACTATAATTGGAATATTTCTTTCTGCTGCAGCAATCATCCATGAGTTCTTCGGATCGATCTCATAATATTGCTCCATCTCACCAGACAATAACATTTTGTACATGTACTCATGCGGGAAAAAGCGTTCATTGCTTTCTTCTGCAGTTTTCCATTGCTTATAAATATGTTTTTGAATTCTTCTAAACGCCTCTTCTTCAGGAATACAAGTGTCTGTTACACGATTAAATCCGTTCTCTAATAAATCCCATTCTTCTTGCGGACTTAAATCTCTGTAATTTGGCACTCTTTTGTAATGAGAATGAGCAACTAAGTTCATGATATCTTCTTCAAGGTTAGCGCCTGTACAAGAAATAATATCAACCTTACCTTGACGAATCATTTCAGCAAAGGAAATACCCAACTCTGCTGTACTCATTGCACCTGCAAGAGTCACCATCATTTTTCCGCCTTCTAATAAATGTGTTTCGTAACCTTTAGCAGCATCAACTAATGCAGCTGCATTGAAGTGTAAGTAGTTTTTCTCAATGAATTGAGAAATAGGTCCTTTTTGTGTCATAAGTATCAAATAATCTCGCAAATGTAGCAATTTTATGCATACAATATTTTAAGAAAAAATTAATCTTAGACAAAATTGTAATAAGTGAAAAAGAATAAATTTTACTGAAGAAAAAAATGAATTAATTTTCTCTAACCTTAGCTAGCTCAATATAATCAGGCCTATCAGCCAATGAAGTATGTTTGAATGTTTGAACCACCATGCCTTTATGTATTACGAAAATGCCAGGCATCTGAAACGCATCACCTATAAATGGTCTTGGTAAATTTAATTGGAATATATGTTGTATGCCTCTTACGATTACGTTAACACCAAACAACTGTTTTAAATTCGCTCTGTTAAGTCCGAATGCTTTGTATATCTTTTTTTCAGGATCTGAAATTCTTGGTAAATCACCCAGTCCATATTGTTCTGTAATCTCTTGTGCTTTGGCGTCATCTACCAAATGAACAAATACAATTCTTGTTCCTTCTGACTCAATTTGATTTCTAGAATTGGAAATTTCTTTTAAAGTTTCTCTGCAAAAATTACATCCGAAATGACGTAAGAAAACCAGCATTGTTGGCCAATTATCTGTATGCTCTTGTAGCGACATTCCATTGTTCGTATAGATACTACCTAATGACTTCAACTTTCTAGGGTTCATGTCATAGGCTTCTAATTCTCGCGTACTTTGATAATGATTAAAAGCTTGAAATAATATTACACCAAATGGTAATAGCCATATAATATCATTGGCCATTATCATCACCATCATTTGCTCTGGTGCAACTTGTTGATATAAATAAAATATGAATGAAAAGCTGACAATGAATTTAACTACAAAGCCTACAAATATGATCAACCAATGCTTAAATGGCTTTTGACTAGCTAATATATATGCAAGTCCGAATACAATCTCTAAAACTCCAATAGCCTTAGAAATCATTTCAGAGTTTGCAAAACTCATGTGTAGTTGTGTAAGAAAATAATTAGGCTTAATTAGAGCAATAGTACCCCAAAGTATGTTATATATACCTGCACTCATTAATAAATACTGCATCCATGGGCGTGGAACTATCAATCTCATCTTTCTACCTGTTTAATTAAATCATAACCCCTTATTGCCAAAAGTGTTTTAATAAAACATTAAAAATTTATGAAATACGGTCCCACGACTCCCTCAGCCTACTTGAAGCCGACATGTATTTTTTCAATAGTTCATACTGCGGATGATTCAACAAAGGATCTTCATCTAGTATTTCTTGGGCTGTATTACGAGCTTCCTGCAGAATTTTTTGGTCTTTCGCTAAATCGGCAATATGTAAATCTAAAACTCCACTTTGTTGTGTGCCCTGTAAATCACCCGGACCTCTCAATTGTAAATCTATCTCTGCTATTTCAAATCCGTTGTTCGTTTTCACCATTGTTTGAAGTCGAGTTTTAGCATCATTACTTAATTTATCACCACTCATCAAAATACAATACGATTGCTCTGCTCCTCTTCCAACTCTACCTCTTAGCTGATGTAATTGTGATAAACCAAATCGCTCAGCATTCTCTATCACCATCACCGAAGCATTAGGTACATTCACCCCAACTTCTATCACAGTTGTTGCTACCATAATCTGAGTTTTGCCTTCAACAAATTGTTGCATCTCCATGTCTTTGTCTGATGCTTTCATTTTGCCATGTACAATACTCACTCTGTATTTTGGTGGTTCAAAAACTTTAATAATATTTTGATAGCCTTCTTCTAAATTTAATAAATCTAATTTCTCAGACTCTTTAATCAATGGGTAAACGATATATACTTGTCTGCCTTTCTCAATTTCCTTTTGCATGAATCCGAATAATTTTAATCGTTGTGATTCATACTGATGCACAGTTTCAATGGGCTTTCTACCTTTAGGTAATTCATCAATTACTGAAGTATCTAAATCACCATAAAGAGTCATGGCTAAAGTTCTTGGTATTGGTGTCGCAGTCATTACTAAAACGTGCGGAGGTTCCACATTTTTTTTCCAAAGTTTAGCTCTTTGTTGTACCCCAAATCGATGCTGTTCATCGATAATAACCATGCCTAAATTTTTAAATACTACTGGGTCTTCGATTAATGCATGCGTACCCAATAGTATATTTATTTTTCCGGATGAGAGTTCTTCGAGAATTTCTTTTCGTTCTTTAGTTTTTGTTGAGCCTGTTAGAATTCTAATATTAACATCCATGTTTTTCAAAAGCTCTTTCAAGCCCTGAAAATGTTGCTGTGCAAGTATTTCAGTGGGCGCCATCAAGCATGCTTGAAAACCATTGTCGATTGCTAATAACATTGTCAATAATGCTACAATCGTTTTACCTGAACCCACATCACCTTGCAAAAGACGATTCATTTGTCGGCCCGTATTTGTATCAATACGAATTTCTTTTATTACTCTCTTCTGAGCATTTGTTAATTCAAATGGTAATTCATTATGAAAAAAATGATTAAAGTAATCGCCAACTTTCGAGAAAATAAATCCTTTGGTATTAAGCTTTCTACCTTTATTCGCTCTGAGTAATTTTACTTGAATCAAAAATAATTCTTCAAATTTTAATCTTGCTTGAGCTCTTTGTAAATTCTTTAATGAAGTAGGGAAATGTATCTCACGCATCGCTTCTTCCCTTGGCATCATCTTATATTTCGAAAGAACATTCTCAGGTAAAAATTCTTTAATTTCTTTCTCAGCAAGTAGCATTAATTGCTTTTGCAGTTTAAGTATCCCTTTAGAGTCGAGAAAAAATATTTTTAATTTTTCAGTAGATGAATAAACCGGTTGTAAAGCTGTAGCACTCTCAGGTTTGAAGTCTTTTAATAATTCTAATTCAGGATGTACAATATTTACCTTCGATCCAAAATAATTAGGCTTGCCAAAAACTACATACTCTTGTCCGATCACTAAACCCTTATCTACCCACTTCAAACCTTGAAACCAAACTAATTCCAATAACCCTGTTTCATCTTCAGCAACTGCTACTAAACGCTAGCCTCGTCTCTCTCCAATTACTTGTTTGCTTACAATATTTGATCTGAATTGTATATGTCGCAAATC
>JBKCCA010000078.1:0-3503 GCA_046305595.1 bacterium | reverse complement strand
GTGCTCTAATGGAAAATTCAACGATGTGAAATTATGCCAGTCGTCTTCAATCTCCGGACCTTTAGCAATCGTAAAGCCGATACGTTGAAAAATATCATTGATCTCTTTTAACACCAATGAAACCGGATGTCTTGAACCTGTATTAAATGGTGTCCCCGGTAATGTGAAATCAAAATCTAATCCAGCTCCCTCATCAGCACTTTCTAATGCCTCTTTCGCTTCATTGAATTTTGATTCAGCAATATTTTTAAATTCGTTCATCACCTTCCCGAAAACTTTTTTCTCTTCAGGTGGCATCGCTTTAAATGCCTCGAACAAATCATTAACGATTCCTTTTCTACTCAAAAACTTTAAACGAAAATTCTCTAACTCCTCAGCATTGCTGATGGCAGTTTGTTGAATTTCGGAAGTGTAATTTTCTATTTGGTCTTTCATTATATTGGTATTGCGTACTGAGTATTGCGTACTGCGATCACTCTTTTTATAAATTGTACAATCTTTAAATTTTGCACAATCTGTTCTTAACTCTTAATCCTTAATTCTTAAATTACATCCTACATCCTACATCCTACATTTATTTTATAACCCCCAGCTCTCTGCCAACTTTAATGAACGCTTCTATCGCCTTATCTAAATGATGCATATCATGCGCTGCTGACATTTGTACTCTTATTCTTGCCTTGCCTTGAGGTACTACTGGGTAATAAAATCCGATGACATAAATACCTTCTTCTAACATTCTATTTGCAAAATCTTGTGAAAGCTTTGCATCGTATAACATTACTGGTACGATCGGATGAACACCTGGTTTTATATCGAAACCTGCTGCTGTCATCTTCTCTCTGAAGTACATCGTATTTTGTTCTAACTTATCTCTAAGTTCTGTTGTTTCACTTAACATATCTAATACAGCAATAGATGCGCCAACTATTGATGGTGCTAATGTATTAGAGAATAAATAAGGGCGAGAACGTTGACGTAATAAATCAATAATTTCTTTTCGTCCTGATGTGAATCCGCCTGATGCACCACCTAATGCTTTACCCAATGTACCAGTGATAATATCAATTTTACCCATCACTCCATGATGCTCATGCGTGCCTCTACCTGTCTTACCTAAGAAGCCTGAACAATGACACTCATCAATCATAATAAGGGCATTGTAACGCTCTGCTAATGTAGCTATCTTATCTAATTGTGCAATGGTACCATCCATCGAAAATGCACCATCAGTAACAATTATTCTATGACGAAGATTTTGAGTTTCTTTTAACTTCTCTTCTAAATCTTCCATGTTATCATGCTTGTAACGGTAACGCTGTGCTTTACACAAGCGCACACCATCTATAATAGATGCATGGTTCAACTCATCAGAGATAATAGCATCTTGCTCGTTAAACAATGGTTCAAATACTCCACCATTTGCATCAAATGCAGCTGCATAAAGTATAGTATCTTCTGTTCCTAAAAATTCGGAAATCTTTTTCTCTAACTCTTTGTGAATATCTTGAGTGCCACAAATAAAACGAACCGACGACATGCCGAAGCCATGTGAGTCAATCGCTGCTTTCGCAGCTGCTGTTACTATTGGGTGCGACGATAAGCCTAAATAATTGTTCGCACAGAAATTAATAACTTCTTTGCCATCGCTTACTTTGATGTCGGCGCCTTGCGGACTTACAATTATTCTTTCTCTTTTATATAAGCCAGCTTTTTCAATTTCGGCTAGTTCTGCTTGTAATACAGGTTGTAAAGTATTATACATATCATTTTAGAATTGAGTTCAAAAATAGTAAAATTACTTTGTAAACGATGTATTCTTCGTATATTTGCCCCTGCATTAAACGCCCTTTGCAGGGGTATCAATGATTATGTCGGAATATAATACACTACTCTATTATTGCTATAGCCGTATTGAGAATGCGGAGCAATTTACACTTGATCACTTAAATTATTGTAAATCATTAGGTTTAGTCGGACGAATTATCGTTGCTGATGAAGGATTAAACGGTACTGTTTCAGGTACTGTAGAAGCTTGTGAGGCCTATATGAAGCATGTGCATGCTGATGAGAGATTTGCAAAAACGGACTTTAAAATCGATGAGGTCGATGAACCTTCGTTTGTGAAAATGCATGTTCGTTATAAATCTGAAATTGTACATTCCGGATTAAGAGATCCGAATTATATCAATCCGAATATAGAAACTGGTAAGCATTTAGAACCAGCAGATTTTGCAGAAATGATTGATCGCGATGATGTTGTAATCGTTGACGTTCGCTCAAACTACGAACACAATGTAGGTAGATTCAAAAACGCAATCACGTTTGATATCGATAATTTTAGAGATTTCCCTTCTAAAATCAATGAGCTTGCTCAATATAAAGACAAAAAGATATTAACCTATTGTACTGGTGGTATCAAATGTGAAAAAGCGAGTGCTCTACTATTAAAAGAAGGTTTTAGTGATGTTTACCAATTACATGGTGGCATCATTAAATACGGTAAAGAAGCAGGTGGTAAAGACTTTGAAGGTAAATGCTATGTATTTGATAATCGATTAACGGTCGATGTCAACATAGTTAATCCGTCGATTATCTCTAAATGCTATAACTGTGGTAAAGAAACTCCGAAGATGATCAACTGCGCGAATCCTGAGTGCAATGAACACTTTACTCAATGTGATGACTGCGGATGGGAGCTCGATGGTTGCTGCTCAACTACTTGCAAAGAACACCCTAGGAAAAGAGAATACGATGGCACTGGTTACTATGTTAAAGTACCTCAACCTGTAAATGTTAAATCTTAATACGCAATACGTAATACGCAATACGAAAATCGTTCTTAAGAACATTAGTGTGTCAAATCTGTTAATGATAGATTAACAAAAAGAGTTTATATTCGTAAACAATAAAAACATTCAATGAAAATAGGCATAGTATGCTACCCGACTTTTGGTGGTAGTGGTGTAGTGGCAACAGAGTTAGGTAAGGCATTGGCTGACCATGGTCATCAAGTACATTTTATAACTTACAGTCAGCCCGCTCGCCTCGACTTTTTTTCAGAGAATTTATTTTACCACGAAGTAACAGTTTCTAAATACCCATTATTCGATTACCCACCTTATGAATTAGCATTAGCTAGTCGTTTAGTAGATGTGGTGCAATATGAGCAATTAGATATTTTACACGTTCATTATGCAATTCCACATGCTTCAGCTGCGTATATGGCTAAGCAAATATTAGCATCTAACGGTATTCACATTCCGGTCATTACCACTTTACACGGTACAGATATTACCTTGGTAGGTAAAGACAGAACTTATAAACCAGTGGTAACTTTTTCAATCAACCAATCTGATGGTGTTACTGCCGTTTCAGAAAATCTGAAAAAAGATACTCTTTGTCATTTCGACATTACTAATGAAATTAGAGTGATTCCGAATTTTATCGATTTAGAAAGATTCAACCATAAATCGAAAAGTCATTTCAAAAAAGCAATTGCT
>JBKCCA010000077.1:0-2645 GCA_046305595.1 bacterium | reverse complement strand
GTTATAAAGTAATGGCCACCATCTTCTAAATTTCTTATTTTTTTAGAATAGATATTTTCACCTACTTTAAAATTGTCAAATATTTTTTCTTCATTTTTTTTCCCATCAATTCTATAAATAGAAATTTTAGTTTCAGCTTCTTTAATCAGATTGAATTTTACAGTGAAGTCACCATCTGAGGGGTTGGGGTAAACTTGCATTTTTAATGTGCCAATACTTTGCTTATTCAATTGATCAATTCCGACTGAATTATTTTTTACTACATATACTTTAAAGATCTGATTGCTTGCAATACTTTGAGTGCCGTTATTTGTAAAGAATATATTTGCAGCAGTGCTACTTATTCCTCCAAATATATATCCAACGAAGTTTGTATCTGTATTAAATTCATCAAGTTTAAATACTTCATTGTTATAATGAGATAGGTTCAAATTCGGAATGAATTCAGATCCTGCGCCTAATAAACTAGGCATCTCAATTGGTAATTTATATTCTGACATATTCCCGTTTGCATCTCTACTTACTCTAGCTATTGTTTTTACAAATGGTACATTGTTATCTTGTATCAACATTCCTGCACTATCATAATATTGAGCAATGCCTCCAAAAAATAAGGTATGCATTTCATTTTTTGATGCACTATACATAGGTAATACAGCACAGTGGTAATGATTATAATATTGTTGAAATGAATTGTTAACTACATATTGTTGACTATCAATATTCACACAATTCAAGAATGGTAAATCTACGTTCTGTTGAAATACTCCAGAAAATGCTGTAATTCCCTCGGAACCATCAGGCATAATTTGTGCAACTGCATTATAATCTCTTCTTCTCAAATTCGCTGCATCTATATGTCCGGTTAAATGATTAATCGTTATCGATTGTCCGTTATCTATTATCTTAAATTTTCTAATTGCATTGGTATAGGTTTGAGTGAAGGTTGGGTTACCCATCGGATTGTAATTTCCATCAAATTTATGTCCGCCAACTAAATAGTAAGTATCATTTATCATCTCTAAATGTCCGCCTGTCACCGCAAACTGTTCATCTGTTATTTGTCTGAAAAAGGAAGTAATACTTGTACCATTAATAATAGCATTAATAGTAGAAGGTACATCAATAGCTGTTAAATTATTAAATGTTTTTCTAGTAGCTGTAGCATTATTATAACCATAACCGCCAGTGATATATAAGTAATTACTTGTTTGATGAAATTGCATATTAGTAGAACTTAATTGTTCTTGCATCGCAATAGGTAATGATGTAAGAGGCATTGTCCATTTTTGTTTTAAAACCGGATCAACAACAATTAACTGATTATTATTACCTGCAACATCAAACGCTGCAAAAGGCTGACGACGATGAAGTCCGTCTAAACGCCCACCAATGATTAACCATTTTCCATTCGATTGTCCGTATGAATATGATTGAATTCCGCCAAGATTTTCAATTGTCATTGGCTCTATAAGTATATTAAATGTAGAGTTCTGAGAATAAGAAGTTGTTATTGTAAATACAAAAAATAACAATATTAAATACCTTTTCATATGAGCTTATTTACCTAAACAAATGTAATTCTATAAGCTAGTATTTTAGGTAACAATAGTTACTTAAGCAATATTATATTATTTACTTCTGAATTGAATTAAGCTTCAATGTAAGTGCTGCCGATATAATACAAGCAGCACTTATTAAATAATTTTTAGTAGCATCATCATTATCGATACTTAGTATCAAACTCATGAATAATACAATCATCGAAATTCTAGTAATAATACTTATATATTTCATAATTGATTGATTATTGTCCTTGACCTAATGAATAAGCATCTTTCCCGTCAAACGAATAAAAGTTTTCTGTCTTAATAGTATCTAAATTCTCTAGCATTGCCATTTCCAATAGTTTAACAATACTAGATTTATAGAATAACTTATTATCAACCGCTTTGAATCTACATCTCCAATGATCTGTGCAGAATGTTTCTTTGAACCCTTCTGGCCAAACTTTGATTCCTCTATTAGTAATCATACTTAGTTTAACATCCTCAACTTTTATTTTATTAATTATTTCTGCCAATTCATTAGCATCGGTACCTTTCCAATGCAGGAATATATCTACTCCAACAAGTTCTTTTGTTGCACCCTCTTTTCGTTTATATTTTGGTAATGTAAGTGGTTGATTGTTGGCGTATGTAACTTTCTTTAATACTTTTGGAGACTTACCTAAATTTTCGATTAATGCATTTGTAAATTCTATCGTGCCAACTAATTTTTTGCTTGTACCATCCTTATAAATATCTTTTGTATGTATACCTTCTTCTAGGGTATATAACCATGCATTTTGAATTTTCTCTGCTATGTCTGATTGACCAATATGATTTAACATCATAATTGCACCTTGTATAAGTCCAGATGGGTTCGCTATATTTTTACCTGCAATATCAGGTGCTGAGCCGTGTATTGCTTCAAACATTGCACACTCTTCGCCTATGTTTGCAGAGCCTGCTATACCAACAGATCCGGTGATTTGTGCAGCTATATCACTTAATACATCACCGTATAAATTCGGCATTACTATTACATCAAAAACTTCAGGAGTGTCTGCTAATTTTGCTGCTCCAATATCGATGATCCAGTGC
>JBKCCA010000076.1:0-7883 GCA_046305595.1 bacterium | reverse complement strand
AATTATTATTTTTCATTTGTCTGTATTTTAAATTTTAAAATTGTAACTGTTTCGTGTGTCATTTTATTGTGTCTTGGTGTCGTTTTACAATGCCCGCTAACGTTTGCAGCTAAGTGCGGTTTAAGCATTAACTGATTCTTAATCAAAGATATAAATTAATTTTATAACCACAAAATCCAACTATGAAAAAAGGCTTAAATCGCACTTAGCTGCTGTTAGGCACAGTTTTAAGAGTCTTTTAATTTCCCAGGTTGGTTGAGAATTTCTTTATCTGCCTTAAAAATTAGAAGTCTTACAGGGGAGTCATAGTCAAATCCGATCAGAAGAATTTCAATCTCATAACGAAAATCTTCAGTAGTGAAAATATATCGATGATTTCCTCCGCTTCCTTCAAAAACTAGTGTTCCTTCAGTAAGTTGAAGATCAGGAATACTCCCAACGTCTGAGTTCTTTTTCCAAGATGAATATCGGTATGTCCCGTCTTTGAGTTCGTCAACTCTAATACGATAGACTTCAGTCTCGACGATGCATCTCGGCTCCAAGTATTCGCGCATTGTTGGGTGTAAAGTAGATCGATCTTTCTCAATTAATGAAGTCCGGAGATTTGTCTCAAATGCAGATTGGTAATTAACTGCTTTCAACCCTCCATTATCTTCGATCCAAAGCACTCCATTATGGAGCATTATTCCTCTCCAGCCTACGTGAGACCAATCATTCGGAATTTGGGAATGTGTAATTTGAGCAAGTAAACTCGTGTCAAATATCTCAGAAAAACGCTTCAAAAAATCTATACTATCCATAACAGGAGGAATAGGGTATTGTCTTCGTAATGGAAAGTGAGTATTTGAAGCAATTTTATCACGAAGGTCATTTTTAAAAAGTTCAACGAATTCTGTAATATAGGATATATCATCATCATCTATTAACTCCTGTGAGTTCAGACTAAGTCCGGAAATTGTAAATACTATGATTATGAAATTTATCTTCATTTGGTAAAATTGTGCCTAACTCTCTTATATGTGTTGTTCTATCGCCCCTTGACATCCGAAGAAGATGTTAAGGGGCGGTTATGTTTTGTTTATCTAATATAGAGATATTTTGTTATTACCAAAATTTTATAAGTCTAAATCGTCAAAGGGATTGCGAATGTTCTGTAGTTTCGTTTGACTTACATGCGTGTAAATTTCGGTTGTTTTACTGCTCTTATGTCCGAGGAGCTCTTGTATATAACGAAGATCAGTGCCTGCCTCAAGTAGGTGCGTTGCATTAGAATGACGTAGCGTATGCAAACTCGCATGCTTCTTAATGCCTGATTTTTTTAATGCATTGTTAAAGACTAATTGAATACTTCGCTTGCCGTACATGCCACCAGTTTGCCCTTCAAATAAATATTCTCTTGGCTTGTATGCCTTGAAATATTCTCTCAGCAATTCTAAAATTTTTACAGATAGGGGGAGCACTCTGTCTTTTTTACCTTTCGATTGTCGTATATGCAATGTCATTCGACTCGAATCTATGTCTGTCAATTTTATATTAATTAACTCTGATCGCCTTAAGCCTGCTGAATAAATTAAACTCAACATCGCTCGATGCTTTAAATTAATACATGAACTCAGTATTTTCTTTACCTCCTCTGTACTCAAAACATTCGGCAACAAATGCTCTCTGCGTGGCCTATCTATTTTCTCTATCGGCAAGTATAATCCGAACTCCTTACTGAAAAATAATTTTATCGCATTACATACCTGGTTCTGATATGATGCCGAATATTTATTCTTTATGATATACTCTAAATTGAAATTTTCCCAATCGATCGAATTGAGTTCTTCGATGTTTTTATCTTTATGATAATTCAGAAAAACTATTATACTCCCTACATAGGTCTTTACGGTACTCTCTGAATATCGCTTCTGCATTAACCATCGCTTGAAATGATTGACACTCTCTTTCGCCTTGTCTGATAATTCTTGGTATTGACCTTCTTGATCGACTACTTTTCGCTTATTCGAAAAATATTTTCGCAATTCTTCTAAACCTTTTATCTCGTAGACTTCAAATATTCTGATGACTTGCCGACATTGATTCTCTGTCAATGTCGTAAACCAAATCTTTAGTTTCGATTCCCACTTCGACCCAACAATCGATTTGCATCGAGAGTAATTCTCTTTATTATACGCACACGAAATTGCTAATCGTTTACATCCGTCTAATTCAATAATATTTAATTCAACCTCTCTCATCGCCTGATATTTTTTGACATATACGGATGATAGATTTAAAGGTTGGTAAATATTGAAAAATTTAGGATGTAGGATGTAGGATGTAGGATGTAGAATGTAGAATGTAGGGTGGAGGGTGTAAAATATTTTAGGGAATAATTAAAATAGCAAGAATCGTTCTTAACTCTTAACCCTTAATTCTTAATTAAACAAAAAAAGCGCCGAAGCGCTTTTTTTTAGTATCTGTATGCGTCGTTCTTAAACGGCCCATTCTTCGGTACCCCGATATATTTTGCTTGATCTTCGCTTAACTCTTCTAGCTCTACGCCAATTTTCGCTAAGTGTAATCTCGCTACCTTCTCATCTAAGTGCTTCGGTAAAGTGTATACTTTATTCTCGTACTTATCTGCATTGTTCCATAACTCTAATTGAGCTAATGTTTGGTTGGTGAATGAGTTCGACATTACGAATGAAGGGTGACCTGTTGCACAACCTAAATTCACTAAACGTCCTTCTGCTAATACAATAATATCGTTACCATCTACTGTATACTTATCTACTTGTGGTTTGATTTCAACTTTTGTATTACCATAGTTTGCATTTAACCAAGCCATATCGATTTCGTTATCGAAGTGGCCGATGTTACATACAATCGCTTTGTCTTTCATTGATTTGAAATGCTCTGCTGTTACAATGTTGAAGTTACCTGTAGCTGTTACAATAATGTCTGCTTCATTAATAGCTGTAGATAATTTCTTCACTTCGTATCCTTCCATCGCTGCTTGTAAAGCACAAATCGGATCGATCTCTGTAACGATTACTCTCACACCTGCATTCGATAATGAATCTGCTGATCCCTTACCTACGTCACCAAAGCCACATACTACTGCAACTTTACCTGCCATCATCACATCCGTAGCTCTTCTTATAGCATCCACTAAAGATTCTCTACATCCGTATTTATTATCAAACTTACTCTTAGTAACCGAATCGTTTACATTGATCGCTGGCATTACTAATGTACCGTTCTTCATACGATCGTATAAACGTAATACTCCTGTTGTTGTCTCTTCTGATAAACCTTTGATGCCTTCAACTAAAGCTGGATATTTGTCGAATACCATATTCGTTAAATCACCACCGTCATCTAAAATCATGTTCAATGGCTGACGATCTTCACCGAAATACAATGTTTGCTCTATACACCAGTCAAACTCTTGCTCGTTCATGCCTTTCCAAGCATATACCGAAATACCCGCCGCTGCAATCGCTGCCGCTGCATGGTCTTGAGTAGAGAATATATTACATGATGACCATGTTACCTCTGCACCTAATTCTACTAAGGTCTCAATTAATACCGCTGTTTGAATAGTCATGTGTAAACATCCTGCTATTCTAGCTCCTTTTAATGGCTTAGAATCACCATATTCTGCTCTTAATGCCATTAAGCCTGGCATCTCTGCTTCAGCTAATTCAATTTCTTTACGACCCCATTCTGCTAATGAGATGTCTTTTACTTTGTACTTTACGTAGGTATCTACCATTTTATTTAAATTTTTATACTTTCAATTAGAAACGCAAAATTACCCTATAGGTTTGTAAATCACAAAAATATTCTTATTTAGACCGTTTACATTTAAACAATTTCTCTGTTTTTGTAGTTATTTGTATAAATTTGCGTGTTAATTAAGAATAAATAAAAATAATATGTATCCAGAATATATGGTTGCGCCTATGCGCGAAGAACTTACAAGTGTTGGTTTTCAACAATTAATGTCTGCCGAAGAGGTTGATAACGCTATTAATACGGATGGTACCGTTCTAGTAATGGTGAACTCTGTTTGCGGTTGCGCTGCTGCTAATGCTCGCCCGGGAGTGAAAATGTCGATCGATGGTGATAAAAAACCTTCGAAATTAGTAACCGTTTTTGCGGGTATGGAAAAATCTGCAGTAGACCAAGCTCGTGCTCACATGTTACCTTACCCACCATCATCACCTGCTATCGCTCTTTTCAAAGACGGTAAATTAGTACACATGATCGAACGCCACCACATCGAAGGAAGACCTGCACATATGATTGCAGAGAATTTGAAGATGGCGTATGAGCAACACTGCTAATTAGAGAGAGGAGAGGGGGCAAAGACGCCGAGGTTCACGCAAAGACGCAAAGATTTATTACGCAAAGAAGGCAGAGTTTAATAGCTCTGCCTTCTTTATTTTTTTCACTCTATTTATATTTTATTTCCTTTGCTTCCTCTGCGTTATTTCAACTTTGCGTCTTTGCGTGAACCTCTGCGCCTTTGCTCTCTTAACCTTAGACTCCTTACACCACGTACCTCCTCAACAACCTCTCCAATTCCCCCACACTCAAATTCGTTCTCACTTTCCCTCTATTCGCAAAGGAGATCGACCCCGTCTCTTCTGATATTATAACCGCTACCGCATCGCTCTGCTCTGTAATACCTACCGCTGCTCTATGTCTTAAGCCTAATTGTTCTGGTAATTCTGAGTTTTCGGTGATTGGTAATATACAACTCGCTGCTTTTATTTGTCCCTCGGCGATTACTACTGCACCGTCGTGGAGCGGACTCGTCTTAGAGAATATTGATTCGATTAAACGCTTAGAAATTTTTGCGTTGATGCTTTCGCCATTGTTCTGATAAATTTGCTCTTCATATGTTCTCGCAAATACAATCAATGCTCCGGTTTGTGAGAGTGACATAGACTTACATGCTTCTACAACACCACCAAAATTTATTAAATTACTTTCTGAAATCACCGTTTTGCCCACCAATAATTTACTCCAGAAACTGTTCTTCCTCGATATAGCATTTCGCCCTATCAACAATAAAAATCTTCTTATCTCTTGCTGAAAAACAATCAACAATGCTATAACTCCAACACCAATTACCTTATCTAAGATGCCCGAAAGCAATTGCATATTCAAGGCTTTCACACCTATCCATAATAAATATATTAAGATCAATCCGATGAATATATTCACCGCTATCGTTCCCCTTATCAAATTGTAAATCTGATAAATGATAAACGCTACCAATACAATATCCACCACATCAAATATGCCCAACTTAAACAATCCTAAATCGTATACTTCCATTTTTCTAAGATACTAATATTGATTTATTTTTTTGATCAATGTTCTACACTCCACCGCCTCATGCACATCATGAACCCTTAATATCGATGCACCTTTCATTAATGCTATACTGTTCAATACCGTTGTGCCATTCAATGCATCGCTCACATCCGAATTCAACGTTTTATAAATCATCGATTTTCTAGAAATGCCTACTAATAGTGGTGCCTCTATACTCGAAAAATTTTCTAGCTTACTGAATAGTTCAAAATTTTGCTCTACATTTTTTGCGAATCCGAAACCCGGATCTATCATTATTTTACTCGCACCTAATGCTTTTAATTTTTCAAATCGCTCTCTGATTTCTGATATTACCTCTGTAGCCACATCTTTGTATTGATTCAATGTTTGCATCGTCTGCGGTGTACCTCGCATATGCATCAACACATAGGGTACATCATTTTGAGCTACATAATTAAACATCTCTGCATCTAAATTTCCGCCACTGATATCGTTTATAATATCTGCACCTTCTTGCATCGCTCGCTCTGCTATACTCGCCCTAAATGTATCTACTGAAATGATAATCTCTTTGAAATTTCTTCGGATGGTGCTAAGCGCCAATGATAAACGCGACCATTCTTCATCTATCGAAATGTCTTCGGCATTAGGCCTCGATGAATAAGCTCCTAAATCAATAATATCGGCTCCCTCGTTAATTTGCTGTTCTACACTCGATAATATATCATCGATACTCTGCTTTCGACTACCCGCATAGAAAGAGTCTGGCGTGATGTTGATAATGCCCATAATTGCAGGCTTCTCGGTAGATATTTCTAGATTACGAATCTTCAGCATTGAATTATTATAAAAAAGCTTATTTTTATGCACTTGGTAAAAATAGAGAAAATTGCAGACGAATACTATAGAACAATATGATCAGGTGATTAAATCATGTAAAGATTTATTCATCAAGAAAACAAAAGATTACGGTACAGCATGGAGAATTTTAAGATTGCCATCTATCACCGATCAAATATTTATTAAAGCGCAACGCATTAGAACGCTCGAAGATAAAAAAGTTAGCAAAGTGAATGAAGGCATAGTGCCTGAGTACATCGGTATCATTAACTATTGCGTGATTGCTCTTATGCAATTGCAAATGAAAGAGAACGATGAACTCGAAATTGCTACCGATAAAGTGAGCGCGATGTTCGATCAAAAAATTGAGGAAACTAAAAATCTTATGCTCGACAAAAATCACGATTATGGTGAGGCTTGGCGCGATATGCGTGTAGGATCTTTAACTGATCTTATTCTCATGAAATTGTTTAGAGTTAAACAAATTGAAGATAATCAAGGTAATACCCTCGTCTCTGAAGGAGTTGATGCTAATTATCATGATATAATTAACTATTCAGTTTTTGCATTAATTAAATTAACACTATAACATTATGGTAAAGTTTAGTAGATATTTTGTAGGTCTTTTATTCATTGTATCGGGCTTAATAAAAATGAATGACCCTATAGGTTTTGCTATTAAGTTAGAAGAATACTTTGTGGTGTTCGGTATGGAATGGTTGAGTTCATTAGCTCTAAGTTTAGCTACCATTATATGTGCTGTTGAAATTGTTTTAGGCGTTGCCCTTTTATTAGGCAGCTACATGAAACAAACTTCATGGGTTTTACTTTTAATGATTTTATTTTTCACTTGGCTTACAGGTTACTCTGCTGTTACGGGTAAAGTAACTGATTGCGGATGCTTCGGTGATGCTGTAAAACTTACTCCTTGGCAATCGTTCATGAAAGATATTGTATTGCTAATTTTTATTTTAATCATATTTTTCAAACGCCATAATGTGCGTTCGAACTTAAAACCTACTCAGCAAATTACTGCGCTAACATCCACCTTTATCATTTCATTAGCAATCGGTATTTATTGTGTAATGTATTTACCTATCGTTGATTTCTTACCATATAAACCTGGTAATAACATACCGGCTTTAATGTCTATACCCGATGGTGCTCAACGTGACTCTTTCGAGACTCGCATGTACTATGAGAAAAATGGAGAAGTCAAAGAATTTACTTTGCAAAATTACCCATGGGAAGATAGTACTTGGAAATGGGTGAAAACTGATAATGTTTTAATCATCGAAGGCTATAAACCGAAGATCAAAGATCTAAGAATTGCCGATGCCGATGATAATGATTACTCTGAAGATTTTATTATTTATCCTGATTACCAATTATGGGTAGTCTCTCATGATTTAGCTAAAAGTAATCAAGCTGCCTTTTCTAAATTAGTGGCTATTGCTGATGAAGTGATGAAGAGTAAGAAGGTTCGTACGGTCGGACTTACAGCTTCAAATTCAGAAGTTGCAGAGGCTTTCAGACATGAGAATAATGTAGCCTTCGATTTTTATTATTGCGATGCTACTACTTTGAAAACAATGTCAAGAGCTAATCCTGGTATCATATTATTAAAAGCTGGTAACATCATTGCTAAATGGCCACACCGCTCATTGAAGAGTGCAGCTGACATTGAACAATATTTAAAATAAAAA
>JBKCCA010000075.1:0-1614 GCA_046305595.1 bacterium | reverse complement strand
ACCATTGTGAGGATGGTAGCAATGGCAACAGTTTCACCTGTTTCATCGTAAACATCTACTAAGAATTTTACGATACCTTTTGCGATATCATCTTCACTTCTTTTTTCTTGATCAACTTTTTCTTTTGCAGTAAGTTTTACTCCTATAGTCATACCAGGGTAAACTGGTTTTGTGAATCGACATTCTTCGAGACCGTAGTTTAATAAAACCGGACCTTTCTTAGCATCTACAAATAAACCAGCAGCTGCAGATAGAATAAAATATCCATGTGCTACTCTACCTGTAAAGATTGTAACATCCAAAGAAGTAGCATCAGTATGTGCATAGAAATGATCCCAACTCACGTTTGAAAAATTTACAATGTCAGCTTCAGTAACTGTTCTTTTTGCAGTAATTACTGTTTCACCAATTTCAATTTCTTCGAAATGTTTTCTGAAAACATGAACATCTTTTTCAATTTGATTTGCACCCACTTGAAATTGATTGGTGACTGCTGTAATGGTTGATGGTGAACCTTGTATAGCTGTTCTTTGCATATAATGCATTACTCCACGTTTGCCTCCCATTTCTTCACCTCCACCTGCTCTACCAGGTCCTCCATGTGTTAATAATGGCATCGGTGAACCATGTCCGGTACTCTCCTTTGCACAATCTGCATTTAAAACTAAAATTCTACCATGATGTGATGCTGCTGCAATTACAAAATCTCTCGCCACCTTATTATCAGAAGTAACAATAGAACATACTAAAGAACCCTTGCCTAATTTTGTTAATTCTACAGCTTCTTCGATGGTGTCGTAGGGTAATAATGTACTAACCGGACCAAAGGCTTCAATGTTATGGCAATCTAAATTTTTAAAAGGATCTTTGTTTAAAAATAAAATGGGTGACATGAATGAACCCTTACTTGCATCGGCACCTAATACATCTACTTTATCAATAGAACCGAATACTATTTCTTGAGTTCTAGATAATAAATTCACATTATCAATAACATCTTGTAATTGATCTTTCCCTGCTAATGCACCCATGCGTACTCCTTCGAAATTCGGATCGCCGATTAATGTTTTTGCTAATCTTTTTCCTAATTCAATTTGTACATCTTCAAGCAAATTTCTTGGTACAATAATTCTTCTTACTGCCGTACATTTTTGTCCGGCTTTCACCGTAATTTCTTTTGTTACCTCTTTTACAAACAATTCAAACCCTTTATCTGTGTTTTCCTGGCGTTGTACCCTATCTCCTAATAGCCTAAAGCTTCGGAGATTTAGCCATCTGTATTCCTTACCAGCAGGCATAGTCATTTCATTCTCATTGCTGTATTGCAACTGGTCTTGGCGAACAAATGTTGGTGTATTCAAGAAAAGTGAATTATCCCATCTTAAATTCTGTAATACCCTGATTTTAATTTGCTGTTGTGGATACCTTACATCAAAATTCTTAGTATCCAGTTGAAATTGCAAACGATGATGTGTTAGAAAAAGTTGTTGATTACTGGGTTGCATCACCTGAGCTGTCATAGATAGTTTTTGGTCAACTACTAAGAAACGCTTGGTAAAAGCAAGCTTACTTGTATCACCATTAACAAACACTTTTAGAAGATAATTGCCGGAT
>JBKCCA010000074.1:0-1362 GCA_046305595.1 bacterium | reverse complement strand
TGGAGTAGTAGATGAACCTGTAGGTAAAATTGATACACGTGAAGAAAAAGATTCAATCATTACGAACCTTAGATCATTAGGTCGTACAACTGATTACTCACAAAATACTAATATCAATTACCAAGTACCTATTAATAAATTGCCTTATTTAGATTTCGCTCAAATGACTGCAACATACTCTGCACGTTATGACTGGCGAGCAGCTTCATTGGCAACACCTAAATTTGAAAATACTATTTCTAACTCTCAATCATATCAGATAAATCCGACTTTTAACATGTCACAGTTATACGGTCGTTCTAAATATTTGAAAGCATTAATGACACCTCAACGTAATCAAATTTCGGGCAACAAAAACAATCCGCTCGAAAAAATGAAAGTCAATAAAAATGCTGAGCAAGAAAAACAAGATAGTATTGCAAGAGAGCTGAATAAAAATGATTTGAAGAAAATATTATCACGCGGATTAATTATGGTGCGTACGGTGAGTTTTTCATATAGACAAACGAACGGTCAAATATTACCAGGTTATATACCACAGACAGATGCATTGGGTATGGACTTTGGCAGAAATAATGCACCAGGTTATGGATTTGTATTCGGAAGTCAAAGAGATATACGTTATGATGCAGCAGAGAATGGATGGATAACCACATACGATTCGGTATCAAACAGATTTGCAAGAACCAACAGAGAAGAAATTACAGGTAGAATAAATATTGAGCCATTACCTGATATGCGAGTTGACTTAAATTTCGCTAGATCGATTGCATTTAGTTATCAAGAATTTTTCAGATACGATAACAATGTTTCGAGTGCTACATATGGTAAGTTCAGATCATTCGCAGAAACAGAAACAGGTAATTTCAGCATGACGGTAATTACACTTAGGTCCGCATTTGAAAAAATAGATCCTGAGAAAGGAAACTCTAAATTCTTTGAAACCTTTATGGATAATCGTTATTCTATGTCACAACGATTAGCTATACAAGATGGAAATTTCACTACTGACTCTACGGGTTTCTTTGACGGTTACGGCAAGTACTCTCAACAAGTATTAATACCCGCCTTCTTAGCCGCTTATACAGGCAAAAGCGCTAACAATGTAAACCTAAATCCTTTCCCAAAAATTCCATTACCTAATTGGAGAATTAATTACAGCGGATTAATAAAAATTCCAATCTTAGCAGAATACTTCACTAGTTTTGTTATTAACCATTCATATACATCAACCTATAACGTGAATAGTTTTAACAGACCTACAACTACTGCAGAGAGATATATATCGAATAATAATTATGTGCCAGATTACGAGATACAACAAATTACAGTATCTGAAACTTTTGGTCCTTTGATTGGATT
>JBKCCA010000073.1:0-1137 GCA_046305595.1 bacterium | reverse complement strand
GAAGATATCATCTTTCTTAATCGTAGAGGAAGTCGCTTAACAAGAGTTATGGTTTTTACCATCATCAAAAGATTAGCAATCAAAGCTGGCATTAAAAAAAGCATTTCACCTCATACGTTCAGACATTCATTTGCTACCCAGTTAGTTGAAGGTGGTGCTGATTTAAGGGCGGTGCAAGAGATGCTCGGACACGAGTCTATTACTACTACAGAGATCTACACACATTTAGATAGAAATTATTTAAAAGAGACAATCATAAGTTTCCATCCAAGATCGAAGAAAAGAGCTAGAGTATTATCTAATTAACACAGCTTTAATCATTCTATCTTTTCCTCGGATGTCTTTTCTTAATTCAGGCTTCTGCCATTTTTGATCATCAAAGAGTTTAATAAGTTCATCAGCATAACTTTCATTGATTTCGAAATATAAATGAGTGGCTTTAGTCGAAGTGTTTTCTATAAGATTTATAATTTTTCTATAAAAAACTAAAGGGTCATTATCCTTTACGAATAATGCTAAAGAAGGCTCATAATCTAAAACGTTTCTTCGCATTTCAGATTTTTCAGATTCTAATACATAAGGCGGATTACTAACTATAACATCATAGTCAGCGTCTAATTGCCCTAGCAGAAGAACATCTTGATGATGAATAAATAATTCTACATTATTCTTTAACGAGTTTTTCAATGCAATAGCAATTGCTTCCTTAGAAACATCTATCGTATTGACTTTCGCTTGAGGTATATTATATTTTAACGTAATAGGTATACAACCAGAACCAGTACCAATATCTAATATATTTAATGATTGATCATCTTTATGATCTTTATGATCTTTGATAATCCAGTCTACTAACTCTTCAGTTTCAGGTCTTGGAATTAAAACATTCTCGTTTACTTCAAACTTTAAACCGTAGAACTCTGTATGTCCCATTATATATTGAATGGGTTTATGCTCATTTAACTGAAAAGCTATGTAATCTAATTGCTCAAAAATTGTAGCAGGTAATAAATCGTTTTCATTGAGAATTAATTGAATAGTATCATATCCTAAAATTTCTTTAAATACAATTTGACTAATACTTCGAGCCTCTTCTATTTCATAGTTGCGTTGTATTAAAGTTTGAAAATTTTGAAA
>JBKCCA010000072.1:0-2979 GCA_046305595.1 bacterium | reverse complement strand
GTATATGACCCGGGGCCTTTACTCACTGCCACAGCATTTAAATCTTTTATACGGATGTTTGCTTTCTGACAGGCTTCTTCAATAAACACAGTGATTTTTGAAGCATGAATATTTGCTTCAACTTTTTCAACTAATGAAAGTAGCTGATCATTGTTACTAATAGCAATCGAACAGTTTATACTAGAAGTGTCTATATGAAGTATGTACGACATCTTAAAATAAAATCATTTTAGTAATCACTAATAATAAGAAAACAATAAATATAATTCTTATTTGTTTGGCACTAATTTTACTAGCTATTTGAACTCCAATTGGTGCTGCTAATAAACTTCCTAAAGCGACAGGTAAAGCAAGCGATAGGTAGATAACTTGTGAATTATCATGCAATACAATTCTATGAAAAATGAAATTATATAATGATGTTAAAATGGCCATAATACTTATCACACCGAGTGAAATAGATGTTGCTTTCTTGATGGGCATTTTTATTAAGTCGGTTAATATAGGAACAATGATTACACCACCACCGATACCTGAAAAAGCTGATATACTGCCAGAACAAAGTCCGGTTAAAAACAATTGTAATTTATTTGCATTTCTATCTGATTCGAAACTCACTTTATTTCGTTGAGTAAATAATCGAATTGCAATAAATATTAATAAGCTAATGAAAATCCATGTAAATCGATCTTTGGTATACCAAGTGCCCATGCTTATCACATAACCAAAAAAGATAGAAGTTAATGATGCGGCAATACCAGTGATCAGCATTTGTGAAGGATGGAAGTTTTTATTTCTCCATTGTTTATAAGTGCCACTTACACCAGCGAATAAAATTGCAAACATAGAATTGGCAATGATTGCCTGAACAATTGCCGACTCACTTAATCCGTATTTCGATAGGTAATGACTAAAGATTAAGACATATACAACACCACCCCCAATACCTAAAAGTCCGGCTAATAACCCACCTACACTACCCAATAACAATAAAACACCAAAATTTAGAAGTTCTTGCATGCTATATTTAAAAGCTGCAATTTCTTAATTTTTATTTGATTGATCAGTATTTTTTAGTGTATTACTGTATAATTGTTTGTTGCTTAATACTTCTATGGCTTTACTTACCTCTGGGTCGTTTACCAATGATTTTTCGATACGACCTTTTTGATAATAATAACGAGCTGCTATTTCTTCTTCTAAAATCTCTTTGATCTCTGTTTCAAATTTCAGTAAGTCAGCATTTTTATCACTTAATAATTTAGATCTTAAGATCTCATAATCTTGTTTCACTGCATCGAAGTATTTTTCTTTTATGGCAACTTCTTTGTAGTCTTCAAGCATTTTTTCTGATTTTGTTTTGTAATCAAAATTTTGAGATTGAACATAACTCATAAACTCATCGTATTCATTTTTACTAAGCTTAAAGTTTTTAGCTTGAGCGATAGTATTATTTTTTGATGCATACAAATTCGCATAATCAAAAATGATGTTCTTTGTAATTAAATTTTGCGTTATATGAGAGTATTTTTTAATCTCAACTGCAAAGTCTGGTGCTACACCACCTCCGTCATATACTTTACGTCCAGATTTAGTTTTAAATTCTTTGATTAATGAATCTGGTATCTTACCAACAGAACCGTCTTCGTTTCTATGAGAATAGTCTAATGCTTGAATACATCTTCCACTTGGTATGTAATACTTGGCAGTAGTAATTTTCATTTGTGCATTATAACTCAATGGGCGAGTAGTTTGCACTAAACCTTTACCAAATGTTCGTTGTCCGACTACAACACCTCTGTCTAAATCTTGTATAACACCCGATACAATTTCTGATGCAGATGCTGAACTACTGCTAGTTAAAACTGCGATTGGAATATTCGGATCGATAGGTTCATTGATAGTTAAGTATTTTTTCTCAGCATCTTTGCTTTTGCCTTTTGTCGTTACAGCTAGTTCTCCTTTATTGACAAAGATGTTTGAAATATCTACAGCCTCATGTAATAATCCGCCTGGGTTACCTCTCAAATCTAATATTACAGCTTTAAGGTTTGAATTTTTCTTTAACTCTTTTAATGCATTCTTTACTTCTTTACTCGCATTTTGTGTAAAGCCTTTTAATTGTATAAGTCCGACTTCGTTCGTAATCATCCCATAATAGGGTACATTTTCTATCTGAATGTCTTCACGTTTTAAACTAATCTTAATTGGTTTTTCAATTCCAATTCTTTTGATCAAAATGTTTAGGCTGCTACCAGCTTGACCTTTTAAAAATTTACTAACATCCGAAGTATTTTTACCTTGAACATTTTTATCGTCAATTTCTAAAATGATATCACCTGCTCTTATGCCAGCTTTTTGAGCTGGGAAGCCTTCATATGTTTCACGAACTATTACTTGTTTATCTCTTGTAAAGATAGAAGCTCCTACGCCACCATATTGACCCGTAGTCATAATTCTATAGTCTTCAACCTCTGACTCAGAGATAAAATTGGTATATGGGTCTAATGATTCGAGCATAGCTTCAATGCCTGTTCGCATAAGCTTAGATGCATCAACATCATCTACATAGTTGGCATTTAATTCTCTGTATGCTGAAGTGAAAATTTCTAAGTTTTTAGATATTTCAAAATAGTCGTCGACGAATGCTAGAGAGGTAAACGAGCCAATTACAATTGTAGCACCAAGAAATATTTTTTTAGCTTTATTCATATGTTAAGGTAAAGGATCATATCCGCTTTTTCCCCAAGGATGACAACGCCCAATTCTTTTGAGTGCTAACCAGCCACCTTTGAACGCTCCATACTTTTTAATGGCTTGCAACCCATATTCTGAGCATGTAGGTGTATAACGACATGCGTTTGGTAGAATAGGGGAAATAAACCATTGATATAGTTTAATTAAGAACGTGAAAAAGTATGCGAATATTTTCAATGTTTATTTAGTAAACGATTCAAAGCTAAATTTAGTTTTTTTTCT
>JBKCCA010000071.1:0-2608 GCA_046305595.1 bacterium | reverse complement strand
TATAACAAAACATTTATCATATGATACTTACAACAACTAGTACATTAGAAGGTAAAAAGATTTTAAAGTATGCTGGACTTGTAACTGGCGAAGCGATTTTAGGTGCAAATATTTTTCGAGATATCTTCGCATCTATCAGAGACATCGTAGGTGGTCGATCTGGCTCTTATGAAGAAGCATTGAGAGAGGCAAAAGAAATTGCTATCAAAGAAATGCAAGAAGAGGCAATTCGTTTAGGTGCTAATGCTATTATAGGTATTGACATAGACTATGAAACTATGAACAATATGTTAATGGTTACAGCTAGCGGAACTGCTGTAATGATCGAAGAATAATTAGAAATAAGTATATTTACCCAATAATTAATAATATCAAATATGTCGCATAATCTATTGGCCGGAAAAAGAGGTATCATCTTTGGGGCCTTAAACGAAAGTTCAATTGCTTGGAAAGTAGCTCAAAGAGCAGTTCAAGAAGGTGCTAAAATTACATTAACAAATGCACCTATCGCTCTACGTATGGGTGAAATGAATGCATTGGCAGCAGAGTGTAATGCTGAAATTATTCCTGCGGATGTTACAAGCATGGAAGACCTCGAGAATCTTTTCACAAAATCACAAGAGATTTTAGGTGGTAAAATTGATTTCGTTTTGCATTCAGTTGGTATGAGTATCAACGTTCGTAAAGGTATTCACTATACTGAAGCGAATCATGAATTTATGCATAAAGGTTTTGACATTTCAGCAATGTCTTTACACAGAGTATTACAAACTGCTTGGAAACAAGATGCTATAAACGAATGGGGTTCGGTAGTTGCTTTATCATACATCGCAGCTCAAAGAGTATTCCCTGATTATAATGATATGGGTGATGCAAAAGCATTATTAGAATCTATTACTAGAAGCTTCGGATATCATTATGGTAAACATCGTAAAGTAAGAGTAAACAGTATCTCTCAATCACCTACATATACTACAGCAGGTTCTGGAGTAAAGGGATTTGACGGATTTTATTCTTATGCTGATAAGATGTCACCATTAGGCAATGCAACAGCCGATGAATGTGCTGATTATTGCATCACTATGTTTTCTGACATGACTAAGATGGTTACCATGCAGAATTTATTCCACGATGGAGGTTTCTCTTTCACTGGTGTAAGTCCGGAAGTCATCGAATCACTTTCGAAATAATTTGAATCGCATAAAAAAAATCCCGTAAGTATATACTTACGGGATTTTTTATTATTTACCCAGCGGGATTTTCATCCTCTTCTTTTTTCTTGCGTTTCGGTTTTTCGGGTTTCGCAATTCGTACTTCTACTTGTTTAGTTTCAGCGTTGACATCTACTTCTAATGTGTCGCCTTCTACCAACTCCCCTTTCAGAATTTCTTCTGCAATTGGATCTTCTAAGTATTTCTGTATCGCACGATTCAATGGTCTTGCACCAAAGTCAGCATCGAAACCTTTATCTGCAATAAAGTCTTTTGCTGCTTCAGTTAATTTAACTTGATAGCCCATTTGACTTAATCTTCCGAATAACTCTTTTAACTCGATGTCGATGATTTGGAAAATATCGTCACGCTTCAATGAGTTGAATACAATTACATCATCAATTCTATTCAAGAATTCTGGAGCAAATGCTTTCTTCAATGCATTTTCAATTACTGTCTTTGCATTAGTATCTGCTTGCGTAACCTTAGCACTTGTTGTATAACCAACCCCTTGTCCGAATTCTTTCAATTGACGCGAACCTATGTTCGATGTCATGATAACTATCGTATTTCTGAAATCTACTTTTCTACCTAAGCTATCAGTTAATATACCATCGTCTAATACTTGCAATAATATATTGAACACATCAGGGTGAGCTTTTTCAATCTCGTCTAATAAAATTACCGAGTAAGGTTTACGTCTAACTTTTTCTGTTAACTGTCCGCCTTCTTCATAACCCACATACCCCGGAGGCGCACCTACTAATCTAGAGATTGCAAACTTCTCCATGTATTCACTCATGTCGATTCTAATTAATGAATCTTCACTTTCAAACATGAACTTAGAAAGTACTTTTGCGAGTTCAGTTTTACCTACACCTGTCGGACCTAAGAAAATGAATGAACCGATTGGTTTCTTCGGATCTTTTAGTCCAGCACGTGTTCTGCGAATAGCTTTTGATAATTTCAAGATAGCATCATCTTGTCCGATGATTTTACCCTTCAACTCATCTGCCATTTGCAACAATCGTTGACTATCTGTTTGTCCTACTCTGCTTACTGGTATACCTGTCATCATAGATACAACATCAGCAACATTTTCTTCAGTGACTATATACTTGCTAGTTTTAGTTTCTGCTTCCCACTCTGCCTTTGCAGCTTCTAATTGTTCTAGTAATTGTTTTTCAGTATCACGAAGTTTTGCTGCTTCTTCGTATTTCTGAGAACGAACCACTTTATTTTTCTCCACTTTAATATCTTCAATTCTCTGTTCGATGTCGATGATATTTTGAGGTACATGAATGTTAGTGATATGAACTCTAGAACCTGCTTCATCTAAAGCATCAATAGCTTTATCAGGCAAGAAACGATCACTCATATAACGAGTCGTTAAATTC
>JBKCCA010000070.1:0-1450 GCA_046305595.1 bacterium | reverse complement strand
TTGATAATTCTTAATAGTTCATTTGCACAAGATTTAGCAAGTATCTATATTCCAAATAATGCTGAAGATGTTCAGTCATTTAACAACAAAACGAATGCTATATATCAATTAGATAGTACTTTTAAATGGATTAAATACTCAGCTCAAGGTAGCTGGTTTTTATTAACTAAAGATTATGTACTATATGATAAATCTGGCTTAGATACTGCATTAATATTTCAAGCTAGCTCTGGTGCGTCGATAAAAAATAGCATAAAGCTTACAAAAAGATTTAAAAATAATTTATTAGATACGCTCTATCGTTATCAATGGGAAAACGAAATTTGGGCTCCTCTCAGCTATACTATATACGAATATATAAATGCAAAAATAATTCGTTCAAAAACTTTTGATTGGGATGGTATTCAATGGTTAGAGGTAATTAAATCTGAATATTACTATGATAACAAAAGTAATGTAACAACACTTAATATTTACGGATTAGCACAGAGTGACTTGGTTTTGAAATTAAGAAAAACCTATACCTATGATTTTAGAAATAATATAACTTCCATTACAACTGAGCAAATCAACAATACTACACTAGAGAATTTCACAAAAGAAATTAGATCTATAAATGAATCGAATAATACTACTACAAGTGTTTTAATTCAAAAGTGGATAAAGAATACGAGTAAGTGGCAGAATGATATTCTAGTTAAAAATAAATTTAATGGTACTATTTTATTAAATGATTCAATTTTAAAATATCAAGGTACTACATTAATTGATAGTGGCAGAAATGACTATTCTTTCAATGCCAATAAAAAACTTCTTACACGAACAGAATATATTTATTTTTCAGGTGCTCATAAAAAAGCTCATTTCTCAAAAAATGTATATGACAGTAATAATAACTTGTTAACAAGTAATTTTAGCCAATACATGCTAAATGATGGCGCATTGATTAATGCCGATAGTATTAAATATTTTTACACCAACAATACAAGCATTGGTATTAATAACAATTACTCTGCTTTAAATATCTATCCTAATCCCGCGAAAAACTTAATTTATTTTGATTTAAATGAAACAGACCTTATAATAAATATTTTCGATTCATTTGGAAAATTAATTTTACAATCATCGAACAACGAAATGATCAATATCCAAAATTTAACAAATGGATTATATCATGTTTCTATAAATACAAAACAAGGTAAATCATATCGATCGAAGTTTATTAAAGAGTAATATCTTTCTAAAATAAAAAAAGAAAAGCTTCAATAATTATTGAAGCTTTTCTTTTAAGTATTGTGCTGTATATGATTTCTTACTCTTCACCATCTCTTCTGGCGTACCCTCAAATATCAAGTTACCTCCTTTATCTCCCCCTTCTAATCCGATATCTATCACCCAATCTGCACATTTCACAACATCCATATTATGTTCTATCACTATAATTGAATTG
>JBKCCA010000069.1:0-4437 GCA_046305595.1 bacterium | reverse complement strand
TTGTTTAAATACAATTTAAGAAACATCTACCAACAAATTTTGTGACAAAAAAAATTCTAAAAAAGATTTCAAACGCGACTGTATTATTCCACCAATTATTTTGAGCATATAATGTAAATGATGAAATAAGAATGATGATTAATAGTAAATATTTTTTCATAGTAAGATTCAGATTTATAAATATACTAATTGTACTTTATACAATTAGTATATTATTATATTTTACAGATGTTTGACAATTTTTATAACTTGTACGAAATTTAATTCCCCACTCAAATATGATTTGTCCGAATTGTAAATCAGACCTAACCTACCCTAATCAAGAGATGATGGTATGTACACAATGTTTTAATGAATGGATACCTTCAGAAAATATAGAAGAAAGCACATCTAATACAAGTGCTATTATCTTAGATTCAAATGGTAATGAATTAAAAGATGGCGATTCAGTAATTGTCATAAAAGATCTTCCGGTAAAAGGCGCACCGAAACCGTTAAAGGCAGGAACAAAAGTGAAGAACATTAGACTAACAGATGGTGACCATAACATATCATGCAAAATAGAAGGGTTTGGGGCTATGGCACTTAAGTCAATCTATGTACGAAAGGCTTAGATTAAACTGCAGAGTTTAAATTATTTTTATCAAAATATTCAGCTAATAAGCTTAATGGCATTACCTTAACAGTAGTATTGTAATTGTCAATATTAACTTCATTATCTTTTATAAACATTCTGAGTGAAGTATTTTCCGGTTGATTACAAAAGATGAAAAATACTGTGTTGTTTTTTAAATCTATATAATTAAAGTTTATAAATATCAATGATGGAATGTTGTAAAAGCTCTGTATTTTATTGTCTTGATCAGTATATATTACAAGAATTTTGTTGATTTCGTTATATGCAACATCTGATGCAATAATTCTGAAATTTATATTAGCCTTTATTAACGAGTTTTTAGCTGATTTTTTGTTGGTTGATTTGGGGCTTAGATTTAATAGTTTGTGAAAGTTAATCATAGTGTATTTGTTGTATCACAAAGAAAATGTTTGGGCTACAATAAAAAAAATCCATGTTGTACCATATTATATATTTTAATGTCAAATATCATATATTTGTGTTGATATGTTGAAGAATAAATTATTTATACACAAGATTCAGGGTCGATTTGGAAGAGAAATAAAATTTTCTTTTGAATGTGACGAATTATCAAACCATATTTTTCAATGCATAAATATTCGAGTTAGCGCGCAAACACTAAGAAGAATTTTAGGTTTTATTAAAGATGATGTAAAGACATCAAGTAGAATACTTTTATACCTTTCTAAATATTGTGGTTATGAATCTTATGACTCATTAATAAACAGTGAAAAATCTAAAAATAATTTTGATAGTGATAACTCTATTATTGAAACAATAAAAGAGTTTTATAATATTCAAGTAACTAACATAAATGATATTAATTATCAAAGAGCTTGCGGGAATGTTGCAAAAATGATTGTTACAAACAAGCCATTATTTGATAAATTGTCTAATTACCTATCGAGCAACAAAGCAAGTCAAATATATTTTTTTGAAAGATACCCATTTGTTGCAAGGTTAAATGATGAATACTTATTGCATTTAAAAAGATATATGCAATCAAAAAAGACTAATGAAGCACAGCTTTTTGGCAATTGCTTATTTTTTCTTTCATTTTATTTACGTCAACAAAATGATAAGCTCACTAATTATCTAAAAAAAATTAATTCAATTGAAATAACTGATGACATACATTATTTTCCAAGAGCAAGGAAGATGATGTCAAATATTTTACATGCACATTTGAATAATGATCATCAATTATTGAATAAGTTGATTAAAATGTCTTTTGAAGAAGAGCAAAAACTAAATAAGAATATCAATAGCAACATATTCTTTCCATTCTACCACTATATTATGGTTGACTGCTTTATTTTAATAAGTGACTATGAAAATGCAATGAAGGTATTTAAAATTGCAGAACTTGATTATAAGAGCTATAATGATGGAAGTATAGAGCAAGGTTATTTTGAGCACTTTGATTTAATGAAAGCAATAACATATTATCACTTAGGTGATGAAATTTCTGCTAAAAGAATATTAAATAGAATAGATAGCAGTGCTGTATTATTTACATTTCAAGATTACCACAATTTAAATCGAAAAATACTAGAGTACAATATGTCTGGTAAAGAAACTATCAAAAAAAGAAACATCTTAAAAAAAGAAATAGAATCACTAATTAAACAAACAGGCTATACTTTGTTCAATAAATTTATAAAAGACTAATTTCGTGGACTATTTGAATAATTGTATTATAAAACAAATGTGATTGATTCTATGTTAGACTATAAATCAAAAAATGAAAAAATTTATTAAACCTGTAATTATCATAGCAACATTTAGTATAGCTGGCTTATTATTTGCCTTTAGATCAGATGATATAGAGATGCCAGATTATCGAGTAATTAAAAAGTACGAGAATGTAGAAATCAGACAATATCCAGCTATGGTTATTGCGCAAACTATGCTCAATAAAAGCACTAATCAAGAACAAATGAGTGGTGGTTTTAGAGTAATAGCTGGTTATATTTTTGGTGGCAATGAACGCAATGAAAAAATTGCCATGACAGCGCCGGTTGTCATGAAAATGGGAGATAGTGCAAGTATGTATTTTATGATGCCAAAACAATATAGCACATCAGAACTTCCTAAACCTAATTCTAAAGAAGTAAAAATTTTAGAGGAAAAACCAAGAGTAATGGCAGTAATACGTTATGATGGTTTTTCATCAGACGATAAAATTAAAAAATACACAAATGAATTAGCTGCTATAATTGCTAAATATAATTTAAAAACATCTGGAGCATATATGTACATGGGTTACAACGCACCGTGGGATATTATTAATAGAAGAAACGAAATAGCTATTGAAGTATTCGAATAAAGCATAACTGGTTAATATTACATTTTAAATAGTAGCCCCGTCGGGAATCGAACTCACATCTAATGTTTAGGAAACACCTATTTAGTGATTGTCCTTTTTTTGTTTTGTAATTTTACTGTTTAGTAGTATTATACGATTTACAAACAAGGTTTTTATTTTTGGTTTTTAAAAGTAAAAAGCTGCGTATTGTGTGCTATACTTCACTTTTGTTCAAAGTGAAACTTGATAAATTAGACATTGTACAATAAGGTTCAAAGTAAATTTGTATCAAAACATTAATTGTAAGTATAATGGCTTAAATCATCTTTTCAGGTAAAATACGAATCGTTCAATCCCTGATGGAGTTATTTCATTTCTTTCGAGCGTTGCTTCAGAAGATGATAATGTACTAACATCCCAAACATCTGTTGTATCAAAAACTAATATACTTCCATTTATTTCAAATATTCCACTTTCAAGGGCACTATCTGCATAGAGAACATAAGAATTATTAGAATTAAATTGTAAATAATCGTTTGGCTTGCCAATATAATTGAGAACAACAGCACTATTAAATATCTCTTGGTATTTTACAATATTCCATTTCCCGTATATCGTTACAGTTGCAGGAGTAGGAGTAGGAGTATCCTTAGAACATGAAACTAAAAAAAATATCACAATTAATGGTATGATAAAGTTTCTCATAATTCATTTATATTAGGTTTGATTTCTTTTTTTAAGTAAAAAAAATTTAATCTATTCAAACACGACATCTGCCACCTACCTCCACATGAGCGTAGGTTCACAAAGAATCACATATAATTGTAATGCACTGCAAGTTATTTGATAATATATAGAACATAAAAAAGTTTTACTGTAATAATATTTTCTTTATATCAATTATATTACCACTTGTATTAATAACCTGCAAGTAATACATTCCATTGCCACCCCATTGAGATATGTCAATTGTATTATGTTGTTGAGTGATTAAACCTTGATATAATTGTTGCCCAATTGAATTAATAATTTTAATTGAATAACCATTCATCTTTTGAATGTCACCATTATCAATCGTAATATTATTTTTAGTTGGGTTAGGGTATACCTTTATTGTATTGAAATATGTTATTGGATTATAACTAGTACGGGTAATATTAATTACTAAAGTATCTGTAACACTTTCATAACACACGTTTCCATTATACAATTTTAATATTTCTTCATGTGTTAATACACGATTCCAAATACCTACATCATCAATCATACCTGTCATTGGTTGCTGGGTGGCATTATTACCTATATAAATTTTATTTATTAATGTATTAGCGATGTGTGATTTTGTACCAATTAGTTGGCCATCTAAATATAATGAAGCGACACTACCATCATAAGTACTAACTATATTATGATATTGATTTAATGAATATTGTTTTACAATAGATAAATCATTTTGACCGGGCCAAAAGAAAAAAACTAATTTATTTAATTC